>JBDNIL010000337.1:0-4037 GCA_041688355.1 Verrucomicrobiales bacterium
CCGCGGTTGATCATATCGACCTTTTCAGTCGAGATATCACAGCCTGTCACCGCACATCCGCGTTCCGCGAGCACGGCGGCAGTCACGCTACCCACGTAGCCTAAACCAAAGACACTTATTCCGGGAAAATTCATGGATCAAAAGCAGAAAAGCTGGGATTCTAGTGTAAGACAGCAGAAATAATGGAGAATTCGACCGGAATTTCAGTCTTTTCGACAAAAAGCACCAGCCGTCGGGTCCGCGAAAGATCAATCTCTCGTTTTTGACCGCCTTCCCCGGCTCGCTGGAGATCAATGCGGACCTCTGAAACGCCCTCTCCTACCTCCGCCTGATCTGAAAACCAAACCCGGTCTTTCGCTGAGGTATCATCGTCGATTCTCACCCCCAGAAGCAATCTCGAACCGGGATTGGAGAGATTTATTACCAGTTCCGAATACCCCGACCAGTCCTGGTGGCCCGGCAAGAAATTGACACCTCCGAACACACCGGGGGCGAGGCTCACTTGAAGCGCTCCCGATCCGGGATCAACCTGTGTCACCGCCTCACCCTGAGCTTTCCAGAGACGCCGGGCATCCGTCTTCAGGAAGTTTCCGATTTCCGGTAATTCTGATCGCATGCGATCTTCCGCCAGCCACTGCCTCAGACCCGGCGCAAAGGCCAAAGTGATTCCGCCCAGTATCGACACCACCCAGAGACCCCGGCGAGTCACGGTCCAGGTCTCCGGGCGATGAGGCCAACTCACCGCCAGGAGAATCCCGATGAAATCGAAGACAAGATCCTGAAAGCTCGCTGATCTCCCCACTTGGGACTGGATTGCCTCACTTGCTATCCCTGCCACCATGGCAAGGCTCGCTGAATAGACCCGACACCGGAGAGAGTTTCGGTCCCCCGCAAAAAGGCGGGAAATGCAGACCGTGACGAGGGCGAAGGCGGGGATGTGGAGGAGATTCCATGCTCCGGCTCCCCAGTGGTCTTCGATCGGTTTTCCCATCGGGACGACGAGCAGGGTGAAGACCGCCGCGAGGCCGATCAGCGGGATCAGCCCGCGTCGGACCGTCGCCAGGGGTAAAGGGTGACTTTTGATGTTTTTCAGGCCTGTGTTTGGTGAATTCACTCTCCCCTCAGCGCAATCTTCCAAAGAGAAAATCGAGGAAGCTGCGCCTTGGTGGCGGGAGGTCGAACTCCACGGGTCCGTCCAGGGTCGGTAAGGCTTCCTGTGGAGGGGATGGCCGATCAGCCAGAATCGGATCAGGCAGATCGATGACCGGATCGTCCCGCGACGGAGCATCGGGGATCGTAACCGCATAGGTTTCGGGGTCGCCGTAGACGGTTCGCAAAAATCCGGCCACGATGGGAGCGGCATTCCCGCCCCCGCTGAGGCGTTCCCCGTCCCGGCCATGGGTCACGACCGCAAAGGCGATCCGTGGATTGAGAGCATCAACCCAGCCCACGAACCAGGCGAGCGAGGCTTTTTTCCCGCCATTCGACCACTGGGATGTCCCCGTCTTCCCATACACATCCGGGGCCCGCATCTTCGCCGTGCCTGCAGTGCCGGTGCGGTAGTTCACCACTCCCCACATACCGTCACGAATCAGATCGATGTCCGACATTCGGGTCTTCAGAAAACGCGCGGGTTGGGGCTCATAGCGTTGCAGGAGAGTCTCGGTCCTCGCATCGAGACGACCCTGGATGAGGCGGGGACGAGGCACGTGGGTGCCATTGGCGAGGGCGGCCATGGCCAAAGCCATCTGCATCGGTGAGGCGAGCACACGCCCCTGCCCGATCGCATAGTTGGCGAGACTGCGGGGATCGTTGTAGGTCTCGGGATCGGGAATGTTCCCCGCCGCCACCGAAGGAAGAGGGAGATCGGGAGCATATCCCAGGCCGAAGCGATGGCTCGCCGCCGTGATCGGTGCCGCTCCTGTTTCGAGGGCCGCCTGATAGAACCACGTGTTGCAGGATCGCAGGAGAGCATATTTTACATCCATCGGGCCCTCTCCCTGCGGGTTCCAGTTCTTGAAATAACGCCCCGCGATGAGCATGTCTCCGGGACCCGCGAACTTCGTGCTCGCGCCGTTAATCTTTCCCGCCCCCATCCCGGCAAGGGCCACGAATGGCTTGAAGGTCGAGCCGGGTGGATAGGCCCCGCTCACGGCCCGGTCGAAGAGCGGCGCCTCGCTTGCTTCGGACAGGGCCTTGTATTGTTCCACTGTGATTCCCGCCTCGAAAAGGTTCGGGTCGAAGCTCGGATACGATACCAGCGCCAGCACATCCCCCGAATCGGCATCGACGGCCACGAAAGCTCCCGGTCGCCCGCTCGCCTCGAGCCCTTCCATGGCGAGTCGCTGCATCTTCATGCTGATGGAAAGGATCAAAGTGTCACCCGGCACCGCTTCTCGCGCGACTTCCTGGTGCAGCACCCGCCCCTTCGGATCGCAGAGCCTCAGCAGCTCACCATCCTTCCCGCGCATTGAGGCATCGAGTGATTTCTCCATTCCCGCCCTCCCCTCTGCGGGAGGCCAGAGAAATTCCTCCCCGGCGATAGGCCCGTGCTGATCCGGCAACGAGACCCCGGTGTAGCCGAGCAGGTGCGCATTCAGCTCTCTTTGCGGATAGTGCCGCAAATAAATCGAGTCCATCTCACATCCTTCCGGGAGTCGGGAGCCGAGCCTATTTACCCATTCCGCCGACAAGGGCTGCGAAACCACGAGAGGCAGCCACGGGCGATTCTCGAAGTGCCTCCGCACCTCCTCCTCGCTGAGGGGCTCCAACGGAAAACCGGGAGGAAAAAGCGATGGCAGCGTCCTGTTCCAAGCCACCGCCGCATCCGCCGTTGACGAAACGTCAGGCAAGCTCACCACGATCCGCCTGCCGATCCGGTTGATCGCGATAGCCTCCCCCTCTCGCGAAACGACGAGGCTCCTCGCTGCCGGAATGATAAAGCGTTTCACCTTTAGCTCCGGCGAAGCCGTCATCGGGGTGGGTCCGTAGTCGATCCGTTCGAAGCGGATTTCCGGGGGGCTTCCGTTTTCCGCCTCGGCAGTTGTTCCGGATGACAATGCTACCGCCAGGGAGAACAGAAAACGAATCGGGAACCCGCGCACGAGCTTCAATCCTCTGTTGTTCCGCGGGATGGGGATTCGTGGACTCACGGGCAGAAAGGGGCGGCGGGATTCGATTCGATTCGGTGGCTGGCGAAAGCGGGAAATCCGCAAAGTCATTCCCTGCCCGGTAACTAGCGTAGACTGAAAACCCCATAGCCGCAAGGCCGGCCCGCCTGCCGCGCAGGCTCACGAAAGGATCTCCAGAATCCGGTCGTGTGATGACTTCACCTCCTCCCTGCTCACCCGCGGATTCAGCTCCAGGACGAGGTGGTGATGAGGCCGGATCCACTTGGCGAGACGCGGGAAATCGATCGTTCCGGAGCCGACCGCCTGATGATCACGACCTGACGCATCGACATCGTGGAGATGGAATCCCCCGAGGCGGTCCGCCAGAGCGTCCAGCAAAACAGGCGGATCCAGCAAACCGAGTCGCCGCTTGATTTCCGCATGGCCGGTGTCGTGCCAATAAACCACCGCACCCGGATCAAACCGTCCCAGAAAACCCGGCAGATCCTCATCGAGGGGCAATTCCAGAACGCCCTCGCGATTCTCCACCGCAAGGCACAGCCCCGGGGTCGCTCCTTGTTCCAGCAGGCTTCGATAGTGTCCCTCGACCCGGTCAAGGGCGGGCGTCGCCTTCTTCCGCAGTCGTTCCAGCGCCGCTTTCCGCCCCCCCTCCTCCGCCGCCGGCCCGGGCGAAAGCGCTTTTGCCGGAGAGCGGAAGCGAAACGAAACACTTCCCGAGTGCATCACGACATGCGAGGCACCCACCCTCTTCGCAAATTCGAGTGTCCTCAGGGAATGCCTCAACCAGGCCCGGCTCTCCAGACCAGACCCGGCGGACGGCTGGAAAAGATTTGGCGCGGCCCGATCCACCTCGCTCGGCAGAGGGCAGAAGTTGTGGACGCTGCCCACCGTCATTACCCCCTCATC
>JBDNIL010000338.1:0-2018 GCA_041688355.1 Verrucomicrobiales bacterium
ACGATTTTGAAGCCATCGCGCTTCAGCCCTTCGAGTGAAAAGCCCAGCTTTCGCGTGGCATCACTTTCGCCGAGATAGACCTGGTTTTTCACGCCGGGCGAGGCGGCGTGGACGATCGGCAGTTCCGCCCCGGACATCGCCTGCAGGTGGCGCTGCAGCTCGCGTGCGGCGGTCCGCACACTTGGCGTGGCATCGGCTGCCAGCACGATTTCCGTGACCGGTTTGCCATCGACGACGAGCGGGACTTCGGCCGCGCAGAGGACGGCGCTCGTGAACAGGGATGAGAGGAGCAGGGTGAAGGTTTTCATGGGATTCGTGTCGGGCATTGGGTGAGAGATGGAAGCTCGGGGCTGGTGGTGACTTCTATTGCTGCAATTCCGCCAGCCGCTTCTTCACTTCATCGAGCAAGACGGCTGGAGCGCCGGGCACTTTCGCGGCATCTTCGAAACTTTGGCGGGCCTTGGCCTTGTCGCCCCTGTCGAGGTGAACATCGCCGTAAGCCATCAGCGCGGTGCAGATCCAATGCGGATCGTTGCGGGTGTTTTTGTCCAGCTCGGCGAGGTCCGCCAGAGCCGCATCATGCTTCCCAAGCGAGGAAAGCAGCCGGGCGCGTTCGCTCAATGCTCGCTGCAATCCGCCACCACCGGGCTGGAGGCGTATCATCTCGGCGTAAGCCTCGAGCGCTTTGCCGCCGTCGTTTCCAGCGCGTTGCGCGTTCTGGGCGATCAAGTGCCAGGCAGCGGCCTGATTGTTGAGAGAGATCGTGTGTTTGACCGCCTGCAAGGCATCACTCTCGGCAAGCTCCATCTCGCCGAGGGCGGAGTGGGCGCGGGCGCGGGCCATGAACGTGGGATAGATCAAACTGTCCGGCCACGTGGCCGCATCGAGTATTTCGGTCGCTTTGAGCAGCTCGGCCCATTTCCTGGCCTCCAGGTAAATCTGGATCCTGGCAAAGTGGAACTCCGGTTTCAGCGGAATCCGTTCCGCCAGCAGCAGCGCCTCGTCGATTTGACGATTGCGAGCGGTGGCCAGGGCCGCGTGCGACAGCGCATCGGCCTTTTGCTCCGGCTTGGCAGCGGTGTCCGCCAGCTTGACGAAAAAAGCCGCCGCCTCCTCGTGCTTACCGCCTTGCACCAGTTTGAGCCCCTCCTGTCGCTCAGCGATGAAATGCGGCTCCGCCCAGACAGGCAGCGGTGTCAGTGGAGCGAGGAATAGGGCGGTGAGCGCCGGGCGTAACGAAGATCGCCGACGAGGCTGACCCTGAAACCGTCGGCAAACAGCCCGCCAGGATGATTTCAAAGTGATGTGGACAACGGTGAGTGTGTTTTTCATTTGGGTGTTTTCACGGGCGTTCATTCAGCAGCTTATCAATTGCCGACGTTTCGGGTGTCTCAAACCCACTTCTCAAACCACGCCCACGCGTCCGCCTGGCGCTCGGCGTTGAATTGATGCGGTGCGTCTTCGACAATGCTCTTGAAGTGATCGGGCACGCCGGCCTTGGCGTAGCACTGGGCGAGTTTTTCGTGCGCGGCACGGACGCCGGCGAGTTCGAAGAGGCGGTCTTGCGAGCCGTTGATGACCAAAAGCGGCTTCGGCATCGCGAGCGAGGCGATGTCGGGATGATCCATGTGGTGATACATGCCGGGGATGATCTTGGTGAAACCGATGCCGCGGATGTGCCCTTCGAGTTGGTTGGGAAAGGAACACATCCAACTGCTCACGACGGCCGCCTTGATGCGATCATCCAGCGCGGCGAGATAGCTACTGCGCAATCCGCCGACGCTTTGGCCGACGCAGGCGATGCGGTTCGGGTCCACATCCGCTCGCGTGATGAGGTAGTCCACGGTGCGGATGTCGTCCCACGCGATGATTCCCGTCCAACTCACGCCAGCGCAGTAAAGGGTCTTCGCCATGATCTCCTCATCGCGGTTGCAGCGGGTGTGATAGGCCTTCATTTGCTCATCGCTGAGCGTGAGCGACCGCGCTTTCCACTCGGGCGGATCATCGTCGAGCACCAC
>JBDNIL010000040.1:0-22109 GCA_041688355.1 Verrucomicrobiales bacterium
CCGGCGCACCACTGGGGCGCCCGTTACATACACGACACAAAAAAAGGATTCGGCGGATTCGTCATCAAGCTGCCCGAGCACACCGTCTATCATTCGGGTGACTCGGCCTACTTTGACGGATTCTCCGAGATCGGAGAGCGCTACGACATCCACACCGCCCTGCTCCCCATCGGGGCCTACGACTGCCCGAGCGGTCGCGAGGTCCACATGAATCCCGAAGAGGCGGTCCAGGCCTTCTTTGATCTCAAGGCCCATCGCATGATCCCGATGCACCACGCGACCTTCCCCATCAGTAATGAGCACCCGGCCGAGCCGCTGCGGCGACTCCACGAGGCAGTCTCGATGAATCACCTGGGAAAACGGGTTCTCTCGCCGCGCGAGGGGCAGCAGGTCATCCTCTCGTCGCGCGATAGGTAGGGACTATTCCTTCGCAGGCTCAGGCGACTCGGTCGCGTCCGGGCTAGCGGCTTCGGGAACTACTTCGGGAATGGCTTCACCGGCGAGATTCCTCTCGTTCACGCGGGCGGCGGGCATGGCGCGATAGTCGGGAGCGCCGGCTAGCATTTCTGCCGCCTCGAGCGAGTCCCGGCGCCAGTCGATGCCGTTCTCCTCTGCGATCAGCTTCCATTCCGTGAGGGTGCGCAGTCCTTCCTGAGCGGCCCCGGTGTCGCGGAAAGCGCGGGCTTCCGTCGCGGCTTCGAAGGATTTTCCCGCCTCGAGGATATTGCCGTGTCGCAGATGGTGCTCCGCCTCGGCGAGAATGAGATTGCCGTAATAGGGGGCCATCTCGCGGGCATCGCGGAGCCTCTCGAGCGAGCGTGCCTTTTTCCCGAGCTCATCCAGTACGGCGGCGTGACCGACTGCGGCAAAGACATCCTGCGGATAAAGGGCGCGGGCTCTGTTAAAGTACTGATCGGCCTGCTCGAGAGCCTGGCGACGCTCGGGAGCAGCCATCGTCGGAGTAATTCCGGAGACCTGGGCATGGGCACTGAGAGCGAAGAGGAATGGATTTCTCGAGTCGATCTCGCGGGCGGCCTTGAGGTGGCGGAAGTGTTTGTAGCCGCCGGGATCGGACTCGAACGAGAGGCGCGCCATCTCGTGGTGGAACTCGCTCCGCGAAAAAACCAGGCCGCACATCGCCATCATGATTCCGGAGCCGAAGACGACGGCGCGGTTCACGAACATGAGGCTGCCACCAGGGATGATCGGAGCGGATGCAGGCTTCAGAGCCGAAGCCATCGGGTCGGGGGCGGCGAGGACGCCGAGGAAGACCGCCGCCACGATCACGAAGGCGGGCAGATGCATCGTGAAGTCGAAAAACGAGAGCGCTCCCATTGCCGAGAGGCTCGCCATCGCTCCGAGGACGAGGGCGAGATGATCCGACTGCGGCAGGACCCTGCCCTTCGAGGTGCCGAATCCCGCATAGGCCCGGACGAAGCTCAGCCCCGAGTGCGCGTGGAGCAGCAGCACGGTGAAGAGCAGGGCCAGGCCGACGATGCCGTAGTCGGCGAGCATCTGGAGATATTCGTTGTGAATGAACTCGTGCTCGGCCGCGGAGCTGTCGAGCGCCTCGTCGCGGAAGAGGCGACTGTAGATGTATGAGGTGCGGCTCCCCGTGCCGAGGGCCGGAGCCTCGGCGGCCTGTCTCAGGCCCGCCTTCCAGACCAGCGGCAGACTGACGCCCTCTCCCCGGGTCAGCAGAGAGCGATCAATCTGCTGGCCGATCGGCCCGGCGAGAGCGAAACCGACGAGGGCCGCGACGATAGTAAAGCCTGCGATGAGGATCAGAGCCATCTTCTTTGCGGCGGGAGCGATCTTGCGATAAATGATCGTGCCCGTGAGCAGCGCGAACGTACCGAGACCGCAGAAGAGGGCGACGAAGCCCGTGGCGCTTCCCGAATACAGCGTCGCGGCGAGAGACAGTGCCGCGAGCGCTCCCCAGAGTCGGCGGACGCCGGGGCTCTGTCGGCCGTAGAGTGCCATGCCGAGCCAGATCGGGACGAGCGCCCCAATGAAGCCGGCGAAATGATCGGGATGATTAAAGAGCCCCCCGATTCGGTCCGTGAAAGTCCGCTCGTAGCCCGGGATCAGCCACAGAGTGGGTTTGAAGAGAGCCTGGATCAGGGCGAAAGCGAGGTTTACCACGACCAGTCCCGCGATCACATAGAGGAGCCGGCGGCGCCAGTCGCCCGAAGAGACGAGCGAGAGAAAAAGGCAGTAACAGAGAAATCCCGTGATGATCAGAGCCGCATCCTCACGTGCAAAGTAAGACACCGGTGACTCCGAGGCGCGGATGAGGAGATAGGCCGCGAGGGAAAAAACTGCGAGCGTGCTCCAGCGGGGCAGGGAAAAGCCGAGCTCCTTGAAAAGCAGGCCGATCGAGAGCATCCCCGCTACCCCGAGGAATCCATAGGCTGGCCAGATGAAAGTCATCGACGTGGAGGTGCCCGCCAGTCCGGTCAGGACGAACCCGGCCAGAAAGAAGACCATCACCACAAATTTCAAACTTACTTTCATTTACCAGCAACTTTCAGAACGCAACAGCTTGAATTATGCCGTAATTTAAGAAAAACTAAAATCTTAATTTCATGAAATACTTGGTAATTTGAAATATTAGCCAAACCGAACAGCCACTATTCGAGGAGATTGGCATTGCAATCGCGGGCGATTTCCCCGAAAATAGTGAACTTTTGACGGGCCGGAGTCTTTTCGTGTTCCCTCATTCTCGCCACAGTTTCGCGGCCAGCGCCGCCCCAAGTCTGCCATGAGACGATTTCCCTCCCTCGCCCTCCTTGTCTTTTTTGTCCTTTTTCTGACAGGGACCGCCTCTGCCCAGATCATCGTTGATCTGAAGCTCGACCGCACCCTCTACCTCGCCGACGAGCCCATCACCGGCGAGCTCTCCATCGTCAACCGGGCCGGGCAGGATCTCATCTTCGGCGACTCAGACGGGCTGAGCTGGCTCGACTTCACCGTCACCGACGGGGCGGGGAACCTCATCACCCCGAGCCGCGACGCGCAGGCCGAGAAACCCATCGTGCTCTCCGCCGGACAAAGCTACAAACACAAAGTCACGATCAACCGCCGCTATTCCATGACCAGCATCGGGACGTATCGGGTGAAGGCGAGCGTGATATTTCCCCAGATCAACCGCGTCTTTCAGACGAGGACCATCACTGTGCAAGTGACGGAGGGCCAACCCATGTGGAGCCAGATCGTCGGGGTCCCACAAGGCCATCCCGATGCCGGGACCTACCGGGAATATGCGCTCATGACCTACTATCACGGGGCCCGCTCCAAGGCCCTCTACTTCAGGCTGAAACAGAGCGACTCCGGTTACGTCTATCGCACCTACCCCATCGGCGACTACATGAGCTTGCGACCGCCGACCCACGCGATCGACTCGCAGAATCAACTCCATGTCCTGCACATGACCGGCCCCCAGGCTTACAAATACACCGTCATTAACATCGACGGTGAGCCCATCCGGCAGCAGAAGCTGTTCGAAAAAGGTGCCAGTCGGCCCGAATTGAAGACCTCAAGCTACGGCGATGTCACTCTCGTCGGCGGCGTCTCCGAGGAGGAGGTGAAAACTCCCTACGAGCAGGTCGAGTTTCATCGCCTCTCCGAGCGTCCTCCCGGACTGCCGAATTTCTAGGTTTTTCGACAGTCTCTTCAGGGGCAGGCCGAGCAACTCCCCTTACTCATCGCCCAATACTGGCGCCGGAAAGGGCATTTTCGGGAGTATTTCTCCCCAATTCTGTGATTTTTCATAACTTTCCGAAAAATTACTTTGAACAATAATGTTCAAAGTAATACTGATATGTTAAAGACTTGTATTCCTTAACTACTCGGTAACGTTATGAACTCTCGGATGACCCCTCAACCTCACCACTCCATTCCGGCGATGGTGCCGCCGGCAAACTGCTTCACGATTCTTGTGATCGATGACATGCTTCCGAATCGCATCCTTCTGCGCAAGGTGCTCAAGGGGGCAGGCTACGCCGTCCTCGAAGCCAGCAATGGCATCGAAGCCATCGACCTTCTCCGCGATCAGAGCCTCTGCCCTGACCTCATCGTCACCGACATTGAGATGCCGGTGATGGACGGCGTCTCCATGATCGGGCAGATCCGTCAGCTCGATGGCCCCATGGCACGGGTCCCCATCATCGCCGCTTCGGGAAATGCCGATGAAGGCATGCGCCGCAGCGCTCTTGGGGCGGGGTCGGATGTCTTTTTAACGAAGCCCTTCGACCTCGGAGCCCTCCGCCGCGAGATCGCGAATCTCATCAAGGGGCGTCGCCAGGTCGCCGCTCCCCGTTCGCAGGCGAATCTGCTCTCGACATCGCTGAATCGCATCGAGATACCGCTCAACGAGGCGAACTGACCCTGTCGGGTCGCAACCGGCCCGACGAAGGTTCCGCTTTCTCTTTGATCATTTGGGCGTATTCTACCAGTCACCTCGCACCGTAGAGTCCCTCCTCACGGGCCATGGCGGGGGGATAAAATTGCCCGTCTCTACTGTGAACCATTCTACTTTTGCCCAACTCGGTCTCCCCGAAGCCCTCCTTGCCGCTATCGAACAGCTCGGTTATGAGGAGCCCTCTCAAATCCAGGTCGCCGCCATACCGCTCGCCCTTTCCGGAAAAGACATCATCGGTCTCTCCGAAACCGGTTCGGGGAAGACGGCCGCTTTTGGTCTCTCGGGCCTCGCCCGGATCGATTGGGACAATCCCAATCCCCAGATGCTCGTGATCTGTCCGACGCGCGAACTTGCCGTCCAGGTCTGTGCCGAACTGCAGCGTCTCGGGTCGAAGCTGCCCCGGCTCCGCGCCCTCGCTGTCTACGGTGGCGCTCCCATCGACCGCCAGATCCGTGCTTTGCGTCAGGGCACCCAGGTCATCGTTGGCACCCCGGGTCGTCTCATCGACCACGTCGAGCGCGGCACGCTCAACCTTGACTCCGTCAAGATTACCGTCCTCGACGAGGCCGATCGCATGCTCGACATGGGTTTTGCCGATGAAATGGAGAATCTTCTCCGTGCTCTGCCGCCGGAGCGCCAGACGATGTTTTTCTCGGCGACGATGAATGCTGCCGTCAGCCGCATCATCAAGCGCTACGGCAACGAACCGCAGCTCGTCGAGATCGAGCGCGAGAGTCTCACCGTCGACTCGATCGAACAGGTCTGCTACGAAGCGAGGCAGCGCTCGCGCATCGAGCTCGTCTCCCGCATCATTGACCTCGAGCAGCCGCGCCTCACCATCATCTTCTGCAACACCAAGCGCGCCGTCGATGAGTGTACCGAGGAACTCCTCGCCCGTGGCTACTCTGCCGACCGTCTCCATGGCGATATCGCCCAGACCATGCGTGAGCGAGTCCTGCGGCTCTTCCGCGAGGGGACCGTCGAGATCCTCGTCGCCACCGACGTCGCCGCCCGCGGCATCGATGTGAATGACGTCGACATCGTCTTCAACTACGAGTTGCCGCAGGATCCCGAGGACTACGTCCACCGCATCGGGCGGACCGGTCGTGCCGGCAGGTCGGGAAAGGCCATCTCCTTTATCCACGGTCGCGACATTTACCGCATCAAGACGATCGAGCGCTACACTCGCCAGGCTATCGTGCGCGCCGAGATCCCGTCGGCCGAGGCCGTCGAGAGCCGTCTCGCCGAGCAACTCATCGCGACGGTGTCCGAGCGCATCAAAGAAGGTAATTTTGACAAAGCGATCGCCGCCCTGCAGCCGCTGAAAGAAGCCGGCAACGAGTGGGAGCAGATCGCCGGGGTCCTCATGACTCTCATGCGCGAGTCGACCGGGCGCGAAGGCGAAGAGATCGCCGAAGATCGCTCAGGCACGCCCAACGACCGCCGCGAGCGCGAGCCACGCGAGCCGAGAGATAATCGGGAACAGCGCGAGTCGCGCGAACCCCGGCAGCAGAGCGGTGAACGGCGCGAGTTCAAGCCCCGTGGCCAGCGGGACGATGCCGCCGAGCCCGGCATGGTGAAACTTTTCCTCAGTCTCGGTAAGAATCATCGCGTGAGCCCCGGCGACATCGTCGGCATGCTCCACAACGAGTGCCATCTCGAAAGCGGCACCGTCGGGCGCATCCACCTTTTCCCCAACTTCAGCCTCGTCGAAGTCGCCGAGGGTGAGGCCGCCCATGCCATCGAGCAGGCGGGCCGGGCCCAATTGCGCGGTCAGGCCTTCCGGCTCGATTATGATCGTGGTCGCCCCGAGGGCGGGTCCAGTGAAGGCGGCGCGCCTCCCCGAGGGAATTACGGCGGTGGTGGTGGTGGTGGTGGTGGTGGTGGATACGGAGGCGGCGGTGGCCGTCCCCGCGGCGGTGGCGGTGGCGGCGGCGGCGGCGGTTACGGCGGTGGCAAGCCCTCGAACCGCGACAGCTACGATCGCGGACGCCGGGACCGCTGAAGGTTTTGAAAAAGTGGCTGCGGCTTTAGCCGCAAGATCGGTTGCTGCGAATTCGGCTAAAACCGAAACCACAATGGGGCATTGGAAGATGACCTTCTCTCTGCCTTCCCCTCGAAATTCACTTCCGCTTCTTACGTCGTTTGGCCCGTGAGGGAGTGGTGCGTTGTTTTTCGCCTTTGCCGGATTGGCGCCAGCCGCGGGGCGGGGCTTTGATCGGGTCGCTTTTCCGGTTTTTCTCCTCCGCCTCCCACGCGCCATCGGCGGGCTCTGACTCCCACGTCGATGGATCGATCGGGTAGGCGAGTTCCAGGTCTCTTACGATCTTCGATACTTTCCGCGCGGGGCGCTTTTCGGGCTTGCAGCCGGCTGCCTTGAGCGCGGCTTTCCACGATTTGAAGACCCGCCGGGCAGTGTCGTAGAGTTCTTTTCCCTCCGCCTCCCGGCGTATCTTCCGCATCCACAGCGTCTTTTTGTTGCGCGAACGTTCCCGGATCGCTTCGATCACGGTCTGTTCGCGCAGTTCCCGTTCCGCTCGCAGCAGATCCCGCTTGCGCGGAGAGATGTTCGCCGCCCGTTCCTTTTGCGGCCGATGCTCCTTCATCCAGTCGGGATCTGCCGTCTGCGGCCACTCAAAACCGGCGGCGAGCACGGCCTTTTTCCAGCTTTCAAAAGTGGACTTTGCCCGGAGATAGAGATCCTGTCCGGTCGGCGTACACTTCATCGCTCGGGCCTCGAGAGGATGCCCCGTCTGATGGAGTTCCCGCATCTCCGCGAGGATGCGCTGCTGGATCGCCGCATTTTTGTCCCCCAGTTCTACCGGCAGTCCGGCAGCGATGAGCGCTTTTTCCCAACTTCCGAAGACTTGGCGAGAGGCGGTGTAGAGCTTCTTGCCGGCCTTTTGCTGCCGTATCTCGTGGTGATCGAGCGGCTCCCCGGCCTCGTGATGGCGTTGCAGTTCCTCGAGCAATCGCTGCCGACGGGCGCGGGCGCGGGGGATGGCGTGGTGCTCCGTGACGAGGCCGGTTATCTCGAGGAGATCGGACCAGCGTTCGAAGTGGTATCGGGCCGAACTGAGGAGCCCGCGGTCTTCGTCCGAGCCTCGTTTCATGCCGCGGACGGTGTAGGCCTCGCCCTCGGTCGCCTGTTTTTGAAACGCCGCGATGACCTCGTCGCGCGTGTGGCGCGGGTCCGCGCGGGGCGGGTCCGGTTTGGCGAGTCCGAGCTTTTTCCGGATGGCCGGGTAGCCACCCATCTTCTCGACGTCCTGGTGAAGATCGTAGCGGCCGAGCGTTTTATTGATCCCGATGGCGGTGATGCGGTGTCCGGCGGCTGCGAGTTGGGTCAGCTCTTCGAGGACCGCTTCGGGGGAAAGCTCGGGTCGCAGGGGATAGGGCCGCTCGGGGATGGGGAGCCCGGCGGCTTCGAGGGCCTCGTCGTAGCTGTCGAAGTGGTGCCCCACGCCAGTCACGAGGGAATGGTTCCGTTTGGTGAGCAGAGTGATCCCGGGTGTCTCTCCCAGTTCGCGGGCCACCTTCCGCAGGCCCTTGAGGAGGGCTTCGCGCGAGATGTTTGGCCCTCGTGGCGGGAGCTCGTGGGTGTAGGGGATGCTGAGCCCGGTGACGAAAGACTCCCACGTGATGCCCTGGCGATGGATGTGCTGCCACAGATTGTGATCGTGCTCGCCGACCCAGGTGGTGCGCAGGCGATGACCCATCCGGTGGTAGCGGTAGGCGCGGTCCATCATATACTCATCCGAGTAGAGCGGTTCCCAGTGGGGGAGGAGGCGTTTGCCCCCCTCACGCCTCATCCGCGCGCGATGCAGTTCGCTGGAGATCTCGGTATCGGGAAATTGCTCGCGGTAGTCTTGCGTCGTGATCCCGTGGCGCGCCCTGAGGTGGGTGTTGAGCTGCAGGCCCTCGTAGCCGCAGATCCGGCAGGCGACTTTCTCCTCGAGTTCGACCTTGAGATTTCCGTAGTCCAGCCCGGCGTCCGCGATCGCCTGCCACCATCCCCAGAAGGGGCGCACCGAGTAGACGAGCTTCAGGAGATCGGGGTTCCGCTGCCTCACTGCATGGATGTTCAGCGCCTGCCCGGCCTCGTGCTCGGACCGGATCCAGTCGAGGATTTCCTGTTTTTCTTTTTCGGTCATGGTTCGTGGGGGAAAGATGCTTACCCGCTCACTCCCCGATCGACTCGAGCATCGTCGCGACCTCGTTTGTCGGCACTTTGCAGGCGAAGTTGCGGCAGACGTAGGCGGTCGCTTTGCCGTTGATGCTGAGTTGAGTCTCCGTGTAGGGGGCGAGCTTCGCGAGGGCGTCGGCGTTCTCCGGCGTACGCAGGAGGATGACCTGATTCGGCCGGAACTCTTTCCGCAGGGCGTCTATCATCGCCCGGGTGTCCTTGCTGTCCTTCTCTCCGCTGATGACGATCTCGTTGGCCGGGCCGAAGGTGAAATCAAGTCCGCAGAGCGCGACCGGATAGACCATGGGCTGCTGCCCGATCTCGCCGGAAAAGGCGCGGATGAGCTCGTCGTTCCGTTTCGCATACCCGGGATTGCCCGTCATGCGGTAGAGCCGCGAGAGGTTGCTGATGGAGACTGCATTGCCACTCGGGATCGCGCCACCATAGAGCTTTTTGGCCCGCACGATGAGCTGCTCGGCGTCCTCCGCCACGGTGAAATAGCCGCCCTTTTCCTCGTCGAGAAAGAACTCGTCGGCGATGGCCTGCAGCTCCACCGCTTTCTCAAGATAGCGAACTTCGAAGGTCGTCTCGTAGAGATCGAGGAGCCCGCGTATCATGAACGCGTAGTCCTCAATGTGCGCGGTCAGTCCCGACTCGCCCTGGCGGTAGCGTTTCAGTAGTCGCCCCTCTTCGTCGATCAGCTCGGTGAGGACAAAGTCCGCGGCCTTCGTCGCGGTCGCGGCGTATGCCTCGTCGCCGAGGATCTTCGCGGCTTTGGCAAAGGCGCTGATCATGAGCCCGTTCCAGTCGGTGAGGATCTTGTCGTCTTTGAAAGGATGGACGCGGGTCTCGCGCTTTTCGTAGAGCTTCACCCGCAGCGACTCGACCCGTGCGCGGGCTTCGTCGAGGAGCTCCTCTTTCAGGTGCGGGATGTTCTCCCCTGTCCTCACCTGGGTCGCTTCTTCGAGGAAGTTGCCCTCTTCGGTGAGGTGAAACGTCTCGATGAAAAAGTCGCCGTCCTCTTCCCCGAGAACCTCGCGGATCCCGTCGGTCGTCCAGACGTAGAACTTGCCCTCGACGCCCTCGCTGTCGGCATCTTCGGCGGAGTAGAAGCCGCCCGTGACCGACTTCATGTCGCGCTCTACGTAGGCGAGGATCTCGCGGGCGGTGCGGGCGTAGAATTCCTTCCCTGTGATCTGGTAGGCCTCGAGGTAGGCGACGGTGAGGAGAGCCTGGTCGTAGAGCATCTTTTCAAAATGCGGGACGAGCCATTCCCGGTCGGTCGAGTAGCGATGGATCCCGAATCCGACCTGGTCATAGATGCCGCCGCGCCGGATTTCGGTGAGGGTCTTCTCGACCATCTCGAGGGCTTCGGGTTTGCCGCTGCGCAGATGATAGCGCATCAGGAAATTGAGATTCGGCGGCACGGGGAACTTCGGGCGCATCGAGAAGCCGCCCATCTTGGCGTCGTACTGCGCGGCGAACTGCTCGTAGGCGGTGTCGAAAATAGCGACATCGAGATCACCCCCCGGCGAGCCGGCCGTCATGGTCGCGAGCTGCTCCGAGATGGCGGTGGCGGTGGACTCGACCTCGTCCCGCTTTTCCACCCACGCCTTGTGCAGTTCGGTCACGAGCATCTTGATTCCGGGACGACCCGCGAGGGACTCTTTCGGGAAATAAGTGCCGGCGAAAAAGGGGTGTTTGTCAGGCGTCATCAGCACGGTCATGGGCCAGCCGCCGCTACCGGTCATCGCCTGGGTGACCTGCATGTAGACATCGTCGATGTCGGGGCGTTCCTCGCGATCAACTTTGATGGCGATGAAACGCTCGTTGATGAGCGCCGCGACCTCCTCATCCTCGAAGGACTCGTGCGCCATGACGTGGCACCAGTGGCAGGTCGCGTAGCCGACACTGAGGAAGACCGGCTTGTCGAGGCGCTTCGCTTCGGCAAAGGCCGCCTCGCTCCAGGGCCACCACTTGATCGGGTTCCGGGCGTGCTGGAGCAGGTAGGGGCTCTTTTCAAAGACGAGACGGTTGAACTTTTCGCCTCCGTCGGCGGGGAGTCCTGCGATCTCTTCGGGTGTGGGGAGGGGCTTGCGGGAGCGGCCTTCTTCGGCGGATATCATCGGGATAGAATGAAGGAAAAGGAGGCCGCTGACGACCGCTATTCTCGAAAAGTCATTTCGCATCGCGCAACTTCGCATGAAATGGTGACTCGTGCGAGGTGCCTCTTCAGGCCTCTGTCATCCGAACATCGCCCGACAGATCACGACGGCGGCGATCACCCCGGCGAGGTCGGCGCAGAGACCGGCGGCGAGGGCGTGCCGGGTGCGGCGCACCGCGACGGAGCCAAAGTAAACGGCGAGGACGTAGAAGGTCGTCTCGGTAGAGCCGAACATCGTCGCGGCGGTGTACTTGAGCGTCTCCGAGATGCCCTCGTTCGTGAGGATCTCGACGAGCACGCCCTGGCTCCCGCTCCCGCTGAGCGGCCGCATCAGGGCCATCGGGAGCAGCTCGACGGGGAACTTCACGAACTCCAGGACCGGTCGCAGCAGATTTTGGAACAGCAGCAACGCGCCCGAGTTCCGCAGGATCGCGAGCGCCGCGAGCATCGCCACGATGAAGGGCATGATGCGTACCGCGACAGCCCAGCCCTCCTTCGCGCCTTCGACGAATTCCTCGTAGACGGGGATGCGCTTGAGCGCGGCGAAGACGATGAAG
Source organism: Verrucomicrobiales bacterium (assembly GCA_041688355.1). Lineage (GTDB taxonomy): Bacteria > Verrucomicrobiota > Verrucomicrobiia > Verrucomicrobiales > DEV007 > Arctic95D-9. Next base: position 11,331 of record JBDNIL010000040.1, read on the forward strand.
AAGACGAGGACAAAAGGAATCGCCGCCACCGAGAAAGCCGAGATCGTGCGCTGCCAGACGGGATCGGTATCGGAGGCAGGCTTTTCCTCGAGCGAGGGCTTTTCCGCCTCCATCTGCAGGACGGCCTCGCGCAGGCCGAGAGTCTCCTGCAGGGCGATGCGTTTCTCGGGGAAGGTCTCGAGGAAAATGATCCCGGCGAAGAGAGCGAGGACGATGCCGAGGATGATACGTCCCTTCCCGGAGATCCGGCGAGTGGCGGCTTCTGCGACGACTTGACCCTCTTCGGTCACTGACTCGACAGGGTTGAGGGTGCGCCGGTTGAAGATCGGCATATTCTGAAACAACTTCACCGCGACGATCGCGACGGCGGTCGAGACGAGGGTCGCGCCTATCGTCGTGCCGACGATCGCGTAGGGCTCGGCGATGCCCTGGGCCGCGAGCAGGCCGATCGCCGTCGCGGGGATGAGGGTCACAGAACTCGTGTTGATCGCGAGGAAAGTACACATCGAGTTCGTCGCGGTGCCTTTGTCAGGATTGAGCTCGTCGAGGTGCTGCATCGCCTTCAGACCCAGCGGGGTCGCGGCGTTGCCGAGCCCGAGCATGTTCGCGGCGAGGTTCATGACGATGGCGCTCATCGCGGGATGATCGGGGGGAACCTCGGGGAAGAGCCGCTGCGTGAGCGGGCGGAAAAAGCGGGCGACTCCCTGGATCATCCCCGACTTCTCCGCGAGCCGCATGATCCCGAGCCAGAGCATCATGATTGCGCTGAGCGGGATGACGATGCTGACGACCCCGGTCTTGATCATGGAGAACATTCCCTCCACGATCCCGTCGTCGCCTTTCATTTGTCCCATCAGCGCCGCCACGACGACACCGATGACGATCATTCCCATCCAGATCCAATTCAGCATGACCGGTATCTAACGACGGGAAGAGGGTATGAGGCAATAAGAATTGCGCGGGATGGCAAGGCTCGGTCTGCCCTCTTTCTCACGACCTTCGCACGCTCCAAAGTTCCCCGGCGTGTCCGCATGAAACGATTCCGGGATTGCTCGGGTGTGGGTTGTCGGCCATGGCGTGAGCGAGAGGAAGAGGGCGGGGAAGAGTGCGGCAGGCAGCCCGCCCTTGTTCGGGAGCATGTCTCACTCAACACGCTAACAACAAAAACGTTGGGGTGGAATGGGGATAGATCGCAGGGAAACTCTGTAATCCGCAGGCCATTGGCCAATCGGCGCGGACAACGATTTACCGCTCCGCTCGATGGCGATAACGTCCCGGCGAAGAGAGCTCGACGTGAAATCCACCGCGACCGTGAACCAGCAGATCCGGCATCTTCAGGGAGTCTGAGATCGACGGGCGCTTGTTCTCGAAGGCGTCGATCTGTTTCCGCTGGATGATGTGCCGGTCTTCGCCGCCAACTCATCACTTCCGTCCTCCATAACAAGAAACCCGCCCGGTTTTGAAACGAAAGCTGGCCGGCTAACCTCGGTGTGCTCCGCCCTCTCGTAAGTCCGTTGATTTCCGGAAAGAAAGTCGTAATTGAGCCCCGAAATGGTTGCCTATGCATTGTATTCCGGGCATGATTGCATTAATTGCGCCTCCTTAGCCCCTTCCTCCTCCGAACCCTTGGAACCCGGGCCGATAGCGGAAAAGGGGGGGAGGAAGCCGGACAGCTGTCTTCGCTATTTCGACTGCTTCTTGAACCTGACCGTTGAGGTGCTGGATCGCGCGTCGTTGAAGCTTGCGTAAATCTTAATTTTTGCCTTTCTGGTAGCCGTTTTGAGCTTGATCGTCTTCTTCCATTGGCCGCTAGAGGGAACTACAATGGTCTTTTTGACATTCTTTCTGCCGTCTTTGTAGGAGTAGGTTACAGCTGTGCCGGAGGTTAAGCCGCTGATTTTGAAAGAGCTCTTCCTGCTCTTAATCGATTTCTTTCCATCCAACTCTAGGAACGGTTGCGGGTAGGAATCGTGGTCGATTGAATTTGCCGGAACCACATCGATGCGCCCGACCATGTTAGCGTGCCCGGGAACCCCGCAGGTGTAGTAATACGTTCCTACCGTGGGTTCCCAGTAAATCGGGTTTCCTCCGCTGATTACCCCATTATCCTGAAGGTTTCCATGTGGGAGTCCGTTGCCGTTCGCCAGTTTGTAGGAGTCGAGTGTTCCCTGATCTGTAAATGTGCGATAGAGCTTCCCGGCTTGATCTGTCGCTACCGGCATGTCGCCGGACAGGAGGAAGAACGGGTGACCCGGCGAGGTCCTAAAGAACGTGAGGTAGTATCCGACTTCAATGATAATATGAGGATCGGCTATATTGTTCGGTGATATGCCGATTGAGGCGGGCCAGGAGCAGAGAAAATCATCGGCGCCCATGTTCTTGACATCAATATCCAGATTAGAGGTGGAACGGAAAATGGGACGGGGACCGGAACTGCCCTGGGATGTCTCCGCCCGGGAGGTGGAGGGCAGGAGGAGGGAGTAGGCCGCGACTGCGAGTAAGGAAGGGCGGATTGCGAATAGATGTGACGGATTCATAAATGCTGAATTAGTTATAGTTCTTAAGCCTTTTATATATAGAGTTCCCTTCGGGACGAGGCAAGATTTTTTCGAATAAATAGATTTCTCATTCAGTTTCATTGAGGAAACCCTTCCCATTGATAGTGCTTTTACTGATCATAAATAGCTTATAGTAAACGATTTAAAGTGGAATGTATTGAATCTTTCTAACGGCAGTAAGCCTGCGGAATGCGGCATTTTTAGGAGGCCGGTGGCCCGAAACGGCGGTTCCCTGAGAGGGAACCGTTATCGCTGAAGCACGATCATGCGTGCGGGACGGGATCGCTTTCCGAGGCCGTCTACCGCGACCACTTTCACCACATTCCTCCCGGGGAGGAGGCGGATGCGACTCTTCCAGGATTCAAGACCGCGAACCGAATGGGCGACAAGTCCGGTGGCAGCAGTGACGGAGGCGACCGATGTGTCCGCCGAGGCTTTGCCGGTGATCCTGAGCCTGCCCCGTTTTGAGGTGACGCGACGGGGCCCTTTGATTTTCACGGTGGGACGAACGCTCACTTCGGGATCAAAGCGAAGGACACGCCGTCTCGCCTGGTCCGGGATCCAGAGGGCTCCGTCGTTGTCCCCCAGGATACCGACAAATGGGCTAAAAAAATGTTTCGCATCGACCGGCGTGTTTGAAGTGAAAAAATCCGGCTGTCCAACCACTGTTGTTGCGCGGGCGCCGTTTGCAAGGGTTGGTAGAGGGGCAAAGCGAAGGGCACGGTTATTTCCGCCATCGAGGACCCAGAGGACGTTTCCTTTTGCGAAGACTCCAGTAGGAGAACTGATCCTCGAGGCGGACCGCCCTGAAGTCGTCGAGGTAAAGTCAGGCTGTCCGAGCACTCTGGTGGCGGGACTCCCGTTCGCAAGAGAAGCGGCGGAGGGGAACCCGCAGATACGGTGATTGTTCTGATCGGCCACCCAGAGAGTGCCGCTGGCATCAGTGGTCAGGTCGATCGGGGAAGAGAACGAGGCTGCACTGGTCCCGGAAGCGGAGGAGAGGAACGATGCCTGGCCCAGTACTGCACTGCAGGTCGCTCCGTTGGCTAGCGACGCGGCATTCGCAAATCGCATGACCCGGTTTAGAGATATGTCGGCCACCCAGAGGTTCCCGTTCGCGTCGAGATGCAGACCCACCGGATTGCTCATGGTGGCTGCATCAGGGAGCCCCGGTGCACCTGCGGTAGTGAAATTTACCTGTCCCAGCACGATTGATGCCGCAGGAGCGGGGTCGGTTCGGGTTACTGCAGACGTGTACATCAGGACCCGGTTGTTATCGGGATCGGAAACCCACAACCGTCCGGACGAGTCGAGGGCAAGGCTGTTGGCCCCGCTGAGAGAGGTCGCGGTCGGGGGGAATGCCGAGGCTTTTGAGGTGAGGTTGGCTTGACCGAAGGCATATTCGGCAGCGTTTCCGTTGACGAGAGTGTCTTTGTCAGGATAGCGGAGGACACGGTTGTTTTCCACATCGGCCAGAAAGACCTTTCCTGTGGCCGTGTCGATCACGATATCCGCTACATCGGCCAGACTGGTTGCCGTGGGCGGGTCGCTCTCGAGAAATCCTGTCAATCCATTCTGACCGAGGACCAGGTCAGCGGAAGGAAAGGTGAGAATATCATCAGCATGGACCGATGCTGAAAATCCGCAGAGGAAAAGGGCGGCAATCGAAAGCTTCATTTGCCTGAGTTTATCAGTTTGACGTCTCGAAGGAAACCGGAATCAATCGTTTAGATGGGAATAGACGGCATTGACTAGGTCCGGTGGCTTTAGCTGGCATCTGCGAGCTCAGCTCTGCGATGCCGGTCTCGGTGATAATACTGCGATGCCGGTCTCGGTAAGTTAAGGGACGGACAAATAATAAAAATTGCGCTTGCGGAATGACGAAGATTTCGCCATGCTATGGGGATGAGAAAAGCTCGACTCCTTGGAAATGGCCGCTCTTTTTACCACGTTATGTCGCGGGTGGTGGATCGGCGGATGGTGTTCAACGCCCGTGACAAGGAGGTCTTTCGCAAGATCCTGCGCAATCAGGAGGCGTTCACGGGGGTGCGGGTCGTCACTTATTGCCTGATGTCGAACCACTTCCATCTTCTGCTGGAGGTGCCGGACCGGGAAACGCTGGCTCCGCTCGATGAAGAGGGACTGCTGGCGATCCTTCCTTTGCTCCACGAGGCAGTGGCCGTGGAAACAGTGCGGCAGGAGTTAGAGCGGGCGCGCGTGGCGGGGGACGAGCGCTGGCATGAGGAGATCCTCGAGCGCTACGAGCGGCGGCGGGGTGATCTCTCGCTCTTCCTGAAGGAATTGAAACTGCGGGTGACTTTCTACATGAACAAGCGCCTCGAACGGACCGGGACTTTGTGGGAAGGACGCTACAAAAGTGTCCTGGTCGAGGATTGCGAGCGAGCCCTGCAGACGATCTCGGCCTATATTGATCTCAATCCGGTCCGGGCGGGGATTGTCTCAAATCCGGAGGACTACCGCTGGTGCGGCTATGCGGAGGCGTTCTCGGGAAGGCGCGGGGCGAAGCTCGCTCGTGAGGGACTCGGCGTGATGTTGAGCGAGGCCTTGCAAGACCCCGATTTCAAGAGTGATTGGCGACGGACTTCGGCGCGGTATCGGCTCTTTTTGTATGAGGAAGGGCAGGCGATGGCCCCTGATCCGGAAAGGGATCAATGTGGTCGGATCGGTTTCGCCGAGGCTGAGGTGGAAGCGGTGCGGAAGCAAGCGGGTGTGATGTCGGTGCCGAGAGTGCTGCGTCATCGGGTGCGGTATTTTTGTGATGGTGCGGTCCTCGGCACGGCGGAGTTTGTGAATGGTGTCTTCGAGCGGGAGCAGGAGAAACAAAAACGCTTTGGGGAAAAACGCACGACGGGTGCGCGGCGAATGCGCGGAGCGGACTGGGGTGAGTTGCGGGTGCTGCGCGATCTACAGAAGGACGTGATCGGGGAGTAGACTGGTCTACTCGCGGCATTTCCGGGACAAAATCCTCATGATGTTCGCGGCCTTTTGAACGCCCGAACGGGAGTGTGGGCATTTAGAGAAGCTTGTCTATCGCCCCGGACTTCCTCACTGGCCCTAATACTGGCGGGGGCGGGTATCTTTCAGGCCGGGGCTTATTATCGCCGTTTGATCTCGCGGGTGTCGAGGGTCTCGCCGCGGAGATTTTTGATCTCCACGGTCATCGTCGGCGCGTCTTTTGTGAAGGTGATGAGCAGGTAGTTGTCCTCCTGAGTCACGAAGGCGGATTTCGGGTCTTTGTAAAGATCACCATTGCCTTTGAGGCAAGTATTGAAGTAGGGAAAGCCATCGACCTCGGCGCGTTCGCCGAAATACCCGTAGCCGGTGATGACCGCGCTGGACTGGTGGAAGAGCGGCATCCAGGCTCCGCCGTCGTAGCCGCGCATCGTGGCGTTGCGCTCGTTGTTCACGGTGATGAGAAAGGGCGCGTCGGGGCGGGCGACTTCGGCGGCATACCATCGATGCTGGGCCGAGTCCCGTGTCACGGGCTGATTGGTCTGCCAGGTCGTGCCGGCGTCGCTGATGTGATTGGCGTCGAGGGCGAGGAAGCGCACGCCGTAGGCGGGAATGTCGAAGCGCCATTTCCAGCCCTCGTCCGGCAGGGGGAAAAAGGCGCGATAGCCGATTGCCTCGACATCGTAGACGGCGTGCGCGGGCGGCTTCGGACCGCGCGGAGTGATCTCCCGATCGTGATTCCCGAGGACGGGCATGAAGGGGGTGCCGCGAAAAAGATCGCGCTGCGAGTCGATGAGGTTGCTGAAGGCCTTTGTCCCTTCGAGGCCCGCCTCGTGGAGACTGGCGACATTGTCTCCGGCGGTGAGGAGGAGGTGGAGATCCTCTTTCACGAGGACCGAGAGATCGCGATCCCTCGCATACCCGCGATCAGCGAAGAGACCGACGCGGATCGTCTCGCCGGTGTAGCCTTTGAAAGAATGGATCGCCGATTCGTCCGCCGCACTGCGCACGCGATAGAAATGCCGCGCAGCCGCGGGATCGAGCTCGATCTCGACATGGTGGAGGGTGACCGGCTCGCTGGCGCCCGCCTCTTTGCCGAGGGTCTCATCGGATCCGTATTCGACGAGCGAGGGAGCGGGGGCATCGGTCTCCCAGTTCACCGTGATACGACTACTGTCATTCACTGCATGGGTAAGCCAGATGCGCTCGATCGGCGCGGCGGGGAGCGTGGACACGAAGAGGGTTGAAAAAACGAGGGGTAAAAAACGGGTCATCATTCACTATTCGACATCGCAAAGATGGCGTCGAGTTCTTCCGGGGCGAGTTCGCGCCACTCGCCCTCGGCGAGATCGGTCGGGAGCGAGAGTCCGCCGATAGAGAGGCGTCGCAGCGAGACGACGTGATTTTCCGCCGCCGCGAACATGCGCCGGACCTGATGGTAACGACCCTCGTGGAGCGTCACGAGTGCTTCTTTTTCCCCGAGCACTTCGAGCGGGGCGGGGAGAAGCGGCTTTGACTCGCCGTTGAGAAGCAGGGTGCCCGAGGCGAAAAGAGCGACTTCTTTTCCCGTGAGGGGCCGGTCGAGGACGGCATGGTAGACTTTCCGGCAGTGGGACTTGGGATGAATGATACGATGGAGGAGTTTGCCGTCGTCGGTGAGGAGGAGGATACCGGTGGTGTCTTTGTCGAGACGGCCTACGGTGTTGAGCCCCGGATTGCGATCGGCAAAACGCGGCGGCAGCAGCTCGTAGATCGTCTCGCCGGGATCTTCCGCGCTGCATGTGTAGCCGGCCGGTTTGTTCAAGACGAGGGTCATAGGCGCGGCGGGGTCGAGTGCTTCGCCGCGGAAGCGGATCTCTTCGTGGGGCGGCACTTCATTCTCCCCGAGGGCCCGACCCGAGACATCGGTGACGGCACCGTAGCGGATGAGGCGCTGCACGTCCTTGCGGGAGCCGTAGCCGAGATTGGCGAGCAGTTTGACGAGTTTCATCCGCGCTTCCCGGCAATGATGAGCTTGTAGGTTTTGTCCTCGGCGACGCGGCGAAAGGTGAGGCCCGCTGTCTCGAGGACGGCCTCGTAGGGGAGCTGGCGATTCGCGACGAGGTAGAGGGTGCCGCCCCGCCGCAGCGCCGCCGCCGCCGTCTTGATGAAGGCCCGTCCCAGATCGATGCGAGTGGCGTGACCGGTGTGAAAGGGCGGGTTCATCAGGATGACGTCGTAGGTCCCGGGGAGTCCGTTCACGACATCGTGCCAGTGAAAGGAGACCCGCGCATCGGCGCCGAGATTCACCCGGGCGCAGTCGAGGGCGCGGGCGTCGGCTTCGAAGAGGTCGAGCTCTTTGATCCGGGGCGAGCGTCGCAGCGCCTCGGCTGAGAGAAAGCCCCAGCCCGCCCCGAGATCGGCGACCCGGCCGCTGAGGTGGTCGGGGAGATGGTCGACGAGCATCTGCGAACCGGGGTCGATGTGCTCGCTGCTGAAGATGCCGGGGAGAGTCGTGTAGTCTGCTCCCGTGATCTTATGTGGCAGTGTAAGGGCGCGCCAGTCGGCGAAAAGAGCTTCGTCCCAGCTCCCGTCTTCGAACGCATGAAAGGCGCGGCATTTGTTTTTCTGAATCGACCGGATCGAGCCCGTCGCTTTTGCCAGATTTTTCTCGAATCGTCCGGCGCCGGTCGTGTTCGGCATCGCGGCGACGAGGTAGCCTCCCGGCTCGAGGCGGTCGCGGGCCATCGCGAAAGAGGCAAGGATCTCGTCACGGGATTTGCCCGGCAGCACCAATACGACCGGCCAGCGGCCTTCGGGAAGTTCGTCGATCCGGGTGAGTCCGGCCTTGTCCCAGCCCTCGGCGCGATGTTTGATCGGTTGCCAACCAGTCAACCCGGGCCATGCGGCAAGATCGGGGTGAGGCTCGGCACCAATGAAGATCGCGCGGGATGGGACCGCGAGCGGGTCGGCCCCGGAAAAGGTGAGCATCAGCGTTTCGAGGGCGGGATTCATGAATTGGGAGATAGACGGCGAACAGGGAAGGGCGGGGAGTCTACAGGCGGAGCGGTGAAATGGGTAATGATTTGTCCCCGAGGGTAGCGACGCGGATTAATTGCTCAAAAAATTATTACCTTTTTTCCATTTTGGTCGCATCAACGCCTCGGCGGGTAATGAGTTCCTAGTCGACTCTCTTGCAGGGGCTTAGGTCGAGATTACGACGGGTCGATCTATCGGGGGAGGAAACGCAAGACGCCCGAAGTGTCTCGATGATGGGCGGATCGCTCGGCACTGGCCTGCTTCGTGCTCAAGAGGTTCGTCGAGGGAAGTCAACAAACGCGATAAAAACGGGATGATAAAAAGGGAAGATTTACGTTACGGGGCCGACGGGATGGCTTCAAGCAAAGCAGTCTCACAATTCGGGCGCGCGCTCGTGGTAGCCGGGTTGCTCCCCGCTCTCGCGTGGTGGAGCGGTCCTGTCGCGGCGAATCCGCGCGGCGGTAGTATCGTCCATGGGGATGTCAAGATCGGTGCGGGCGCAGGCGGGATGCTGGACATCCGGCAAAACAGTCGGAACGCGATCATCAACTGGGAGAGCTTCTCGATCGACGCCGGGGAACTCAACCCGAACGGCAGCCCAAGAGCCGAACTTTTCACCATCGATGGCATCCACATGAACGAAAAGGGATATCGCGTCTGGCGGGAAGTCCTCTTGCCGTTGCTCGATCCCCCTCCCACGGAAGCAACGAGCCTTGCCGCGAGACCGGATTAACCGGAATCAGAAATGCTTGCCAGTGTTCTTACATCTGTTATAATCTAGGCATGACCAGAGTGAAGCTTACCACTGTAGGAAACTCCATTGGCGTTGTCCTCCCCAGGGAGGTGTTGACCCGACTTCGCATTGGGAAAGGTGACGTTTTGTCCGTAGTGGAAACCCCGCGGGGCATCGAACTCTCGCCCTATGACCCGGAATTCGAGCGTCAGATGGATCTTGCTGAAGAGATCATGCGCGAGGATCGCGACGTGCTGAGGAAGCTGGCCAAATAGGTCCATGGACGAACCAGTCTGGATCCCGAAAGAAGTGGTGCTCGCGCTCCACGACCGCCAGTTGGCCGAACATGGCGGGACCGACGGACTCCGCGACGATGGTCTCCTGGAATCGGCCCTGGCTCGTCCGCCGCAGCGCTGGTCCTATGGATCGCCACCGCCTGACCTCTGCGAACTCGCGGCGAGCTACGCTACAGGGCTCGCGAAAACCCACCCCTTTCTCGACGGGAACAAACGAACCGCCCACGTTGTCTATCGGCTTTTTCTCAAGCGCAATGGTCTCGACCTCACCGCCTCAATGGAGGACCGCTATCTCACGATGTGGCGTTTGGCAGCGGGAGAGGTCGACGAGGTGGGGTTTGCGGAATGGTTGCGGGAATGGACGGTAGCGGGGAAATGAGGCCCGGGGAGCGGGAACCCCAGTAGGCCCCGTTTAAGCAATGAAGAATGGTCTTCCTACCGGGGGCGCATCTGCTCATGCGCACCCCTCGATGATCAAGACCGGGACGAAGGTATCCATTCTCCCGAGTCTTCACCGCCGAAGGCATGGGCAGGATGCCCATGCTACCTTTTTACCATGCCCCCATTACCCCTCGATCGTTTTCCTCGCCCAGGCGGCGGATCCCATCACTCCGGCATCCTCTTCGAGCTCGGCGGTGACGATCCGGAAGCTCTTTTTATAAGGGCCGAGGACGCGGTCCATCGCCGATTTTTTCACCGTCTCGAGGTAGAGCTTGGGCATGGCCTCGACGAGTCCGCCGCCAAGGACGATGATGTCGGGGGCGAGGAGATGCACGACCGTCGCGACACCGCAACCGAGAAGGGTCGCGGCGCGGCGGACGATATCCTCGATGGCGGTGTCGCCGGCTTCAATGGACTTGGCGAGGGCGCCGCTCGTGATCTTGGAAATGTCGGTGCCACAGGCCTTGAGCAGGTGCGGGGCCTGGCCGCGGTAAGCGGCACGGGCGGCTTCGGCGGCGATCTTGAGACGCGAGCACTCGGTCTCGAGAGTGGTGCCGTCTTCGCCTTTGCCCGAGGTTTCGGGGAAAAGCGGGATGTGCCCCAGCTCCATGCAGGAAAGATAGGCACCCTGGAGGAGGCGTCCGTTGATGACGGCCCCGGCTCCGATCCCGGTTCCGGGGAAAATGCCCACCGCGCAGCGGGCTCCGCGGGCGGCACCCTCGGTGTATTCGGCGTAGACGCCGGCATCGACGTCGTTGCA
>JBDNIL010000041.1:0-2016 GCA_041688355.1 Verrucomicrobiales bacterium
GAGCGGCCACTTTTCCTCGATCAGGCCAAGCTCGATCTGGCGGCGGTAGCGATCCTCGCGCAACTTGTCCCAGCCTTGTTTGTATTTACCCCGATATTTCGCGATATCCTCCTCGTGCGCCTGGAGCGGCCAGTGCGGCGCGGTGTAGGCGAGGTAGAGGAAGAAGGGATCGTCTTTTTTCTCCTTCCCATGCCCGTCGAGAAAGTCGATCGCGTGGTCGGTGAAGGCGTCGGTCGTATAGAAAGGGCGATCGGTCGTGCTTTTTAGATTTTCGTCAGGATCATTCCCGCTTGTCATGCCGCGACTGCCGTCGGGTTGGAAAAATCGCGTCGCGCCACTGAGGCAGCCGTAGTAGCGGTCAAAGCCGCGTTGCAAAGGGCGGTCCTCCATTTCTTTCTGCCCGAGGTGCCATTTGCCCGCCATGTAGGTGCCATAGCCGGCCCCGCGCAAGGCCTCCGCGAGGGAGACGCAGCGCTCGTTGAGATGCCCCTGATAGGCCGCCGGTGCGCCACCGCCGCGCGCACGATCGGGCTCGGAGGTCATCCAGCCTATCCCCGCCTCGTGCGGATGGAGTCCGGTCATCAGCGTCGCCCGCGTCGGGCAGCAGCGCCCCGCATTGTAGAACTGCGAAAAGCGGACCCCTCCCTGCGCGAGGGCATCGAGGGTCGGGGTCTCGATCTCGCCGCCCTGATAGCCAAGGTCCGAAAAGCCCATGTCATCGACCATGATGAGGATCACGTTCGGCCGCTCGGGCGCCGCCCGGAGGGGAGCGAGCGAGAGCAGAGCGAAGAGCGGGAGCAGGCGCAGGAGGCGTAAGGTTCGGGGGGCCATAGACCCTAGGAATGCCCTAAATCGGCATTTTTCACAAGAACCCTTTTCGGGGACGACTTAGTTGGCCACTCACTCGATACGGCAATGATGCGGATTCACAACGAAGGCACCAACCGGCCACTGCGGGCTGCCCTCGATGTTCGCCACGAGTGCCTCGAGCACAGCCGGGAGAGATTCGACCGTGTAGGATTCTCTCACGGGATATCCGCGAGCCCTCTGATGCGCGAGGTATCCTTTTCCGAGTTCCTCAACGATCAGGAACGTGGCGACCTCGGGCGCGATCCCTTCTTCCGCTCAGCGTTGCATCGTCTCGAGAATCCCGAAAATTCCGGCGTAGAGATGATGCTGCCCGAGCCAGATCTCAGACAGCTCGCGATCGGGAAAAAAAGAACTCCATTCCGACCGCTCCACCGCTCCACCGCTCCACCGCTCCACCGCTCCACCGCTCCACCGCTCCACCGCCATCACGCAATTGCCATCCCGCCTCGCACACGTCACGATCCCGGAATGACGCGGACCAGCCTCCTCTCTCTCGCTTATTCCATTATCCTACTCCTCCCCCCCGCTGCAGAGGGACAGGACATGACCGCCTACGTGCCGGACCGGGTCGAGCTGATCCCCTTGCCGGACAACCAGGTGAGCTTTCAGGTCGACGGCCTCGAGGCGACCCGCTGGCATTTTGATCCGAAATACCCGCGCCCCTTCTTTTATCCTTTCAACGGCCCGTCGGGCGGCACCCTCACCCGCATGGGGCACCCGGGGGCGCAGAATCACGATCACCACCGCTCGATCTGGTTCGCCCATCACAAGGTCAACGGCCTCAATTTCTGGGCCGAAGGCACGGGCACGGCGATACGACAGAAATACTGGTATCGCTATCGCGACGGCGACAAGGAGGCGGTCATGGCTTCGGTCCTCGGGTGGTATGACACGGAGGGTAAAGAGATCATGGAACAGGATCTCGTCGCCGCAACGATCCCGCTGGAAAACGGCGAGCACCTCCTCGAGATCCAGATCACGATGCGTCCCGCCGCCGGGCGGGAGAAAGTCGTGCTCGACCAGACGAACTTCGGCTTCCTCGCCGTGCGGGTCGCGAAGACGCTCAGTCACACCTTCGGCGGCGGCCAGCTCACCAGCAGCGAAGGGCTCGTCGGAGAAGAGGCGATCTTCGGCAAACCGGCGCGC
>JBDNIL010000042.1:0-8994 GCA_041688355.1 Verrucomicrobiales bacterium
CCTCCCTTTCCTCGGTCGCCTCGTCGGCACCGGAACAACGATCATTGCCTTCCTCCTCGCCGGGATTCTCTGGACGATGACCGTAGCGGTGGCCTGGATCTTTTACCGCCCACTCCTCGGGATCGCCATCCTTGCCGTGACCGTGCTGCTCGTCGTGATGGTCGTGAAACGGTTTCGCAAACCGGCCCCGGTGATCATGGGTGGCCCACCGGCGCTCGACGGACCGCCGCCGCTTTCCTGAGCGCCCCGACTCCTCAAACATGTCAGCCGACCCGACCGAAAAACAGAACGACCGTGAGCCGGGCGACGACATCTCCTCTGCGGAGGTGCGCGACGTGATCCTGAAAAAGGCGAGGACCTCGCGCAAGGTTTCGTGGCTCCTCGACGAGTGCATCCGCATCCCGGGGACCGGGATTCGCTTCGGCCTTGACCCTCTTCTCGGTCTTTTGCCCTACGGCGGGGAGACGGTCGCGACCATCGTAGGCACCGTCATCATCGGCGAGGCCGGCAAAAAGGGTCTGCCGGTCAAGACTCTCGTCCGCATGGGGGGCAATATGCTCCTGAATGCCGGGCTCGGCGTCATCCCCGTCGTCGGCGATCTGTTTTCCTTCTGGTTCAAGTCGAACTCGCGGAACTACCGCCTCCTCAACACCTACCTCGAGAGCGACCACGGGGCCGAGGAAGCGGGTGGATGGTGGGGCCCGTCATGCTCATCGCCGGGACGGTCGGCACGGTCCTCGTGCTCAACATCCTCTCGTGGGTGATCCTCGCGAACCTGCTGCTGAAAGCCTACGAGTTCCTCTCGGGTGGAGCGCTCTGAGCGAGCCCTTACTTTTTCGCCAGCTTCAGGAACATCGAGACTCCAAGAGCGAGGAAAAGAATGTTGGGCACCCAGACGAGGAGGTGCGGGTAAAGATCTTCGCGGTCCTGCACGATTTTTGCCATCGTCAGCATCACGTAGTAGGTCACTGCGATGATCATGCTAAGGACAAAGCCGGCGGTGCTCTCGCGACGCTGGGCCGTGATCCCGAGTGGCACCCCGATGAGGCCGAAGGTGATGCACGAGACCGAGAAGGCGAAACGCATGCTCAGCTCGGTGCGGTACCTGGCGCGGTCTTCCGACGCGAGTGCGGGATCGCTGGCTTTCTCAATGAGACTGCGCAGGGTGGCATTGTCGGGCTTGGTCATGGCCTTCTCGCCGCGCACCTTAAAGTCCTCGATCGATACTCCCGCAGCTCCCGATGTCATGAACATCGGCTGGGAGGTGTCCATGAAGTCCCCTTCGTCGCCTTTGACCATCAGGTTCACGTCCGTCATGTCGAGGACGAGTTCCGGGTTCTCGGCCTCCAGTTCGACGCGCACCCGCGCCTCGCGGGCAACCGCGATGGCGATGGGGACATTATTTTCCATCTTGATGAGCTGCAGTCCCTTGAGGATACCGTCCTCTTTCCTCGCAAAGACGAGGTGATCGGGCAGATCGGTCATGACCTGCTGATTCGGGAAGAGCAGCATGGGCTCGCGTTTCATGCGGTTGATGAGAGAGTCTTTCATCCCCTCCATCGCCGTCTTCGCCGCCGGCGTGATCGAGAGATTCACCCAGGCACACACTCCCGTGAAAAAGAAAGCGACCACCGCGACCGGCACACAGATCCGCCACATGCTGAGGCCGGCCATACGCATCGAGACGAACTCACTGTCCGCCGAGAGACGCCCAAAGGTCAGGAGAATCGCGGTGAGGAACGAGAACGGGATCGCCAGGCTCAACGAGATCGGGATGACGAGGACGATGAATTTCAAGACAAAGCCCAGACTGAGATCGGGCCGCTTCGCCAGCTCCCGGAGGATCTCTTTGAAGACATTGCCGAGGACGAGGATGATGATAATGACGGCCACCGCGTAAAGCGCGGAGACAAAGACCTGACGGGCGATGTAGCGGTCGAGCAACCTCATGGACAAACTTGAAACGTCCCGCGTGCGGCTTTCTTGGGACGAAGAGGGGCAATCTTCCCCATGCCGCGAATATCAGCAACCCTGAAAAGGCCCTCGGGGGTCGCTCAGCCTTGACCTTCTTCCGCGATCAGTTACTCTAGATAAGTTCTGACAGGGGAGCGTAACGTTCGCTGAGATTGCCGCCCGGCAAGACCCTTCGAACCTGATGCAGGTAATGCTGCCGCAGGGAGTCGCCACATGAATTTCATTTTCCACCCCAAAGCCGCCACGAGTTTAAACCGGATCCCCCGGTTTTTTCCTCGGGCGGTTTTTTATGGGGCCGGATGGCCTCTCTCGGATTTGCCCTCAACTCCTCTATCTCCCAAAGACTGAACCCCTCTCTCCCCACCATGATCACTCCGAACGAATCCACCGCCCCCAACGAACCCCGCACCGTCGCCGATGTCTTCCCCAACAGCCGTCGGGTTTATATCAAGGGAACGCTCCATCCCGAGTTGCAGGTTCCCTTGCGCGAGGTCGTCCTCGCCGAGACGAAGCACCCCAACGGTCGCATCGAGGTCAATGAACCCGTCCGCATCTATGACACGAGCGGTCCCTGGGGCGATGCCGCTTTTACGGGAAATGTAAAAAAAGGGCTCCCCGCCCTGCGCCGTGACTGGATCCTCGCCCGCGGCGATGTCGCCGAGTACGAAGGCCGCGACACGAAACCCGAGGACAACGGTTACCTCTCCGAAGAACACGCCTCGCGCTACAACGAGAAAAAGGCGCGGCACAATCGGCTCAAGGAATATCCCGGTCTCATGCGCAAGCCTCTCCGCGCCTCGGCCGGACACCCCGTGACCCAGATGTGGTATGCGAAGCAGGGCATTATTACGCCCGAAATGGAATATATCGCGATCCGCGAAAACCTCGGTCGCGAGTCCGCTTTCAAGGCCATCACTGACAGCAAGGGACCGCGCAACCTGCTCCATCACCAGCATCCCGGTCAGCCTTTCGGCGCGAAGATCCCCGACTACATCACTCCCGAATTCGTCCGCGACGAAGTCGCCCGCGGTCGGGCCATCATTCCCGTGAATGTGAATCACCCCGAGAGCGAACCCATGATCATCGGGCGGAACTTCCTCGTCAAGATCAACGCCAACATCGGGAACTCCGCCGTCGCCTCGACGATCGACGAAGAGGTCGAGAAACTCCAGTGGTCGACTCTCTGGGGAGCCGACACCGTCATGGATCTCTCCACCGGGAAGAACATCCACGCCACCCGCGAATGGATCCTGCGCAACTCCCCCGTCCCCATCGGTACGGTCCCGATCTACCAGGCTCTCGAAAAAGTGAACGGCCGCGTCGAGGACCTTTGCTGGGAAGTCTTCCGCGACACCCTCATCGAGCAGGCGGAACAGGGCGTCGATTATTTTACGATCCATGCCGGAGTGCTCCTGCGTTTTGTTCCCCTCACCGCGACCCGCATGACCGGGATCGTCTCGCGCGGCGGATCGATCATGGCGAAATGGTGTCTCTCCCATCACAAGGAAAACTTCCTCTACACCCACTGGTCCGACATCTGTGACATCATGGCCGACTACGATGTCAGCTTCTCGATCGGGGACGGATTGCGTCCCGGGTCCATCGCCGATGCCAACGACGCCGCTCAGTTCGGCGAACTCGAGGTGCAGGGCGAACTCACCACGACCGCGTGGAGCAAGGGCGTCCAGGTCATGAACGAAGGCCCCGGCCACGTCCCCATGCACCTCATCGAGGAGAACATGCAAAAGCAGATCGAGTGGTGCCACGAGGCGCCCTTTTACACCCTCGGGCCCCTCACCACCGACATTGCTCCCGGCTACGATCACATCACCAGCGGTATTGGTGCCGCGATGATCGGCTGGTACGGCTGCGCCATGCTCTGCTACGTCACGCCCAAGGAACACCTCGGTCTACCCAATCGCGAAGATGTCCGCGAAGGAGTCGTCACCTACAAGATCGCCGCCCACGCCGCCGATCTCGCAAAAGGTCACCCCGCCGCGCAAGTTCGCGACAATGCACTCAGCAAATCCCGCTTTGAATTCCGCTGGGAAGACCAGTTCAATCTCGGTCTCGACCCGACCAAGGCCCGGTCGTTCCACGACGAGACCCTGCCAATGGACGGGGCCAAGACCGCGCACTTCTGCTCGATGTGTGGGCCGACCTTCTGCTCGATGAAGATCACGGAGGAAGTGCGCGAGTATGCCGAGAAGCTCGGCTTAGAAGAGAAGGCGGCGCTGGAAAAGGGCATGGCCGAGAAGGCGAAGGAGTTCGCGGAGAAGGGGGCGGAGATTTATTCTTGAGCTCTAGGGGAGAGATGGAGACCCGACCCGCCGAAGTCCTCGCCAACATCGCCATTTGCCTCATCCACCAGGCCAACTACCTCCTCGATCAGCAGCGCCGCAAGCTGGAGAAGGATTTCGTAAAGAAAGGTGGCCTTCGCGAGCGCATGACGCAGGCCCGACTCGACCACCGCAACCAACAACGCCGTCAGCCCTAGCCAAAGCCCCTGCCGCACCGGAGACTCGTCCTCTCAGTCTTCTGCCTATCGACAAGTCGCCGTCCTGATTGGCTATGGCCTGATCATTTATGATATGAGCGTCCGGTCTGCCCCCCAGGGATGCAAGCATGTCTTGCTCCTTCCGACCTCACTCATAATGCGTCCACAGCCGCAGCACCTTCACGACGCGCGCCTCCAAAAACACCTCGTAGACGATGCGGTGCTGGATGTTGATCCGCCGTGAGTAGGCCCCTTTCAAATCCCCCACCAGCGCCTCGAACGGCGGCGGAGTTGTGAAGGGATCCTCGCGCATCAGTTCGAGCAGCGCTTTCGTCCGCTCCGCCAGCGGTGTGCCTTTCAGCTTCTTCGCGTCCTTGCGCGCCTGCTTTGCGTAAACGAGTCCCCAACTCACAGGTCGATCTCCCCGGCACAGTCTTCGATGGCTTCGGCCATGCCTTCGCGGATCGATTCGCGCATCCCCGGGATGCCGAGCAGGTGCAGGGTCTCCTGGATGGACCGCCAATCTTCCTCCGCGACGAGGACGGCATTCCCTCGTTTGCCCGTGATCTGGACTGGCTCATGCTCCTCGAGGGTCGCATCGATCAAGCGGTAAAGTTCCGTTCGGGCGGTGGTGGCTGAGACCGTTTTCATAAATGGAGCGTACGGGAATACGGACGGGATTGCAAACTCGAGTTTGGGACGGGCAGCATCGCGGACCACGAAGCGAGTTTTCCTTGCGAGTGCGACTGGGACGGTAAAAATGAGGTTCGACGAGTCGCCGTGGCTGGCCCCAATTCACCCAACCGCACCATAAAACCGCTCCTCCTCGCGCTGCTCTTCCTCCCTTCCGTCACCTTCGAAAACGGCAGGCCGATCAGATCCCGTGTAATCGACAATCGCCTCAAACCACGTCCGTTTGGTAAGGGCAAGGGTATTCCATGAGTGATAGGCAATCGCGATTGACCGGATTTGACTTCAGGCGCAACGGGTAACCTCGACTGCCATGCCCCCCGTCCCTCCTCCGTCAATTCCTGCGCGGGAGAACTCGACTCATGAATACACCTCCCCGAAAGCCGATCGTGGGCCTCGCTCTCGGTGGCGGCGCGGCGCGGGGTTGGGCCCACATCGGTGTGATTCGCGCCCTCGAGGAGGCGGGGATACGTCCCGACGTAGTCTGCGGCACCTCCATGGGAGCTCTCGTCGGCGCGGCGTATGCGGCGGGCGAGCTCGATGCCTTTGAAGAATGGGCGCTCAGCCTCGGGCTGCGCGACGTGCTCTCCCACATGGATGTCAGCCTGAGTGGCGGCTTTTTCAAAGGCGAAAAGCTCATGGACTTTTTTCGCAGCAAGTTTGTTGATCGCAACATCGAAGATCTCGCAATGCCCTTCGGGGCTGTCGCGACATCTCTGGACACCGGTGCCGAGATCTGGCTGCGCAACGGATCAACCCTCGACGCGGTGCGTGCCTCGATCGCGGTGCCGGGGCTGTTCACTCCGGTGATTTTAGATGGTGCTGTCCTCGTTGACGGCGGTCTGGTGAATCCGATTCCCGTCTCCCTGGCGCGGGCGATGGGTGCCGATGTGCTCATCGCCGTCGATCTATGCTCGGATCTCGTGGGTCGGCATCCGCCTGAAACGGCGGAGCCCGCTCCGGAGCCCGAAACGGGGGAAATTCGCGAATGGATCAGCAAGCTGCACGACTACCTCGGCGATCTCATCCCCGCGCTGTCGCCCGACGAACCCCGCCTGCCCTCGATACTCGATGTCCTGACATCGAGTGTCTACATCATGCAGGTGAGGATCGCCCGCAGCCGTCTCGCCGGCGAACCTCCGGATCTCGTCGTCACCCCGCGCCTCGGCGATCTCGGGTTGCTCGACTTTCAGAGCGCAGCAGAAGCCATTGAGGAAGGGCGGCGGGCGGTCGAGCGTATCTCGCATACCTTGCCGGGGATTGCGTAGCGGTTGGAGGTCGAGGGACAAGGGTCGGCGCAAGGCAAAGCGGGTGAACATCACACTGCCTGAACGGCTCCTTGTTCAGATCGATGCATTTGCGGCTCGTCATGGTGGCACGCGATCCGGTCTTCTGGCCCACGCTGCTCTGGAATATGTGGCCGCACACGACGACCGGGAGTGAAGCCGGGGTGGGCAAAAGCCTGGCAGGTCCAGCTCATGTTGTTTTACCGGCCTACTCCGTGATGACTCGTTTGATCGTGGTCGTCGTACCGAGGTGGGAAGTCACCACTGCATTCGTGAGGCTTTCATCGGAGAACTTCACGGACATCGGAGGATCGCCTCCGGGACGCTGCAGCGACAGGGTGCCGTCTCGCATCTTCTTCCACGATCCGGGAATGGACCAGGCCGTATGGCTGGCGTCTCCATTTCTCTCCAGAGTCAGGGTCCCGCCCGAGCCCCAGAGCCATTCACTGCCGTAGAGGATGCGCTCGTTCAACTGTATCTCGGGCGCAGCGCTTGCGGCTTCGCTGATTGACTGGATTTCCTCCTTCACGAGCAACGCTTTATCGAGGTTCCCCTCTTTAGTGTAGGCCGACTGGAGTCTCTCGAGGGCCTCCAGATACCTGCGTTTGGGGACTTCATGAACCCGGACAAAAAATGATCAAATCGCAACCTCCTCCAACGGAACCCCATACGGCAAATCATCAGGCAGGTCGACAATGTCACTGATCTTTGCCCAGAGAGCTCTGGTTTCCCCTCCCCTGACTGCGTCTTTCAGCAGACTTGTCATCGGGCGGCCTTTCCGTGTAGTTTGGCAACGCCATGAAATCCCGCCGTCACTTTCTCACCACCGCTTCCCTTCTCGCCGGAGGTGCCCTCGGGGGCACGCCCGATCTACTCGCCCAGCTCAAACGGGCCGATGTCGATCCCGCCTTTGTCGTGAAAAACGGGCGCATCCGCCAGTCCATCATGGGCTGGTGTTTTAATTCGCATTTCAAAGCGCTCGAACTGGCGCAGCATTGCAAAGACATTGGTCTCGTCGCGATGGAGGGTATCCCGCGCGAGGACTACGCCGCCGTGAAAAAGCTCGGTCTCGAGATCTCGCTCGTGAGCAGTCACGGCTTTGCCAAGGGCCCCTGCAATCCCGAGTTCCGCGACGAGGTCGTGTCGAAGCTCAAGGAAAGCATCGACGTCGCCGCCGGGGTGGGCTGCAAGAGTGTCATCACCTTTACCGGGATGCGCTTCGACGGCATGGACGATGAGAAGGCCGCTACCGACTGCGTCGAGACCTGGAAGTCTGTCCTTTCCCACGCCGAAAAAGCCGGGGTCACCCTCGTCCTCGAGCATCTCAATTCCCGCGACGACACTCACCCGATGAAGGGGCACCCGGGCTACTTCGGTGATGACGTCGACTTTTGTGTGGAGCTGATCAACCGGGTGGGATCGCCGAACTTCAAGCTCCTCTTCGACATCTACCACGTCTCGGTCATGAACGGCGACATCATCCGCCGCATCCGCCAGTATAAGGACGTCATCGGCCACTACCACACCGCCGGGAATCCCGGCCGGGCGGAGCTCGACAACACGCAGGAGATCAATTACCCGCCTATCCTCGAGGCCATTCTCGAGACCGGCTATACCGGCTTTGTCGCCCAGGAGTTCATCCCGACCTGGGACGACCCCGTCCTCGCTCTGCGCCAGGCCGCGCAGCTCTGCGACATCTGATCCTTTTCCCCAAACCAAAAATACCCCACTACCATGAGTTCCACCCGCCGCCGATTCCTCGGCCATGCCGCCGCCGCCATTGCCGCTCCCACCATTCTTCCCTCATCCATCTTCGGGCAGAATGCTCCGAGCAAACGCTTCAACATGGGTTTCATCGGCCTGGGCAACCGCGGCATCGGGGTGATGGAGGCCTTCCTCAACCACGCTGAGGTTCAGGGCGTCGCGGTATGCGACGTCGATGACCTCCATTTCCGCCAGCAGGGAGAGAAGAAAAGCCGCGACTATGGGCGTAGTCCCGGCAAGGCGGCGGTCGAAGCAGCCCATGCAAAACGCGCCGATGTCGGCTCGTGGAAAGGCTGCGACGCCTACGAAGATTTCCGTGAACTCATCGCCCGCGACGATATCGACGCGGTCATGGTGGCGACTCCCGATCATTGGCATGGCGTCATCTGCATGGAGGCCCTGCGTGCCGGCAAGGATGTCTACTGCGAAAAGCCGGTGACGCACAAGTATGCCGAGGGACACGCCATCCACCGTGAAGCGGCGAAGCAGAAAGCCGTTTTCCAGGTCGGCTCACAGCAGCGCTCGGAGGCGGTTTTCCAGCAGGCCGTCGAACTCGTCCGCAACGGGCTCATTGGCAAAATCACCAAAGTCGAGGTTGGTCTGCCGACCGGGCACGACCAGCCCGAGGGCGATGCTACGATTAAAACCCCGCCATCGGACCTCAACTACGACATGTGGTGCGGTCCCGCCGAGATGCTCCCCTACCGCGAGGCCTGCCACCACTGGTCTTGGCGTTGGACAAAGACCTTCGGCGGCGGCCAGCTCATGGACTGGATCGGTCAC
>JBDNIL010000339.1:0-2874 GCA_041688355.1 Verrucomicrobiales bacterium
ACGTTCGCTAAGAAATTACCCGATTTATGTCCCGTAGAACTCAGAAATGCCCAAAGTGCGATAGAAAGATCACATTCTGGGATATCGCAACGGCTTTATATCCCGTTTGGCTTAAGTGCAAAGGATGCAGTTCGAAACTCGTAGGATCTCGTTTTATCAAGATTCAAGGTGTAGCGATTCCTGTTGTTGTGGTAGGTATCGTTGTGGCTATCGAATTACGCCCGACATGGGATCTATTCTCAGTCCTTATGGCAATTGCATTGCTTACTTTTACTGTATTGATGGTATTCGCAACTCTGAGATTCGGATGCTATCAACTACGGTCAAAAGAAAGGAACCATTCTTGCACCTCAAATAACAAAGAAAGCGAACAAGATGGAGATGGCGACGCCGAGGAAGCAGTCTGATTAAATTGAGCTTCCCCCCGGCGCGCCATTCCTCTAACGTTCGCTGAAGAAATAACTCTATGACTCCGCTAGTTTCACTCGTCACAGCACTTGTCCGCTTGCTTGGCCTTTATTTCGTTGTGCGTGCGTTGGACGACGCGGCCACGCCATTCTTCACCATGATTATGCAGGCGTCGATGATGCCCAACGACCCAGATTTCCAGTTTCCGAATCCGTGGATGATGTTTCTTCCGATGGTGGCGTTCTACGTTGTCCTCGCAGCCGTGATTTTCTTTACCGCGCCGAAGATCGCCCGGCTCATGATCGGTGCCGAGGTCAATGGGAAGGCAGATGCGAAGGCAGATGTCCCGTGGCACGAGACACTCTTGTTTTGCACCGGAGGGCTTATTATCGCTTGGGCATTCATCCGATTGACTGACACCGTCTACGGGTTGGTAGTTTCTGCCACGAACAACAACGGCCAATATTCGATGGACGACGCGATGATGATTTACCTCTTTATGACGGCGGTCCTGCTTGGTGCTGGATTTCTTCTGATTGCGAAGTTCCACCGGATCAGCGCATGGATCACCGCGAGACGAACCAACAGCGAACAAAACGGTGGTGGACAACCGGCTACCCGCCCCGAGTCGAAATGACCTTCTTGATTACAACCCTTAACACTGTTGCGGGGTGGCGCTCCCGGTAGCCGGTGCCACACCTCGACGTTCTGCAAGAAACAAAGACATATTCTATCATGCCTTCTGAACTAACCTGGCGAAAGGCCATCGAGAAAGTCCTGAGCGCTTCGGCTACGCCGCTGCACTACAACGAGATCACCGAGCAGATCATAGCTGAAGGACTCAGGCATAGCCTCGGCGCGACTCCGGCAGCGACCATCAGTGCTCAGATCAGTTCCTCCATCAAGAAGGACGGAGCGGCATCTCCCTACACTCGCGTCGGCAAGGGAATCTACACGATGGCTAAGGGTCACGGACAGGTCGCAGCCCAACAGAAACCAAAGCTGACACCAGATGTTTCCGAGTCTGACGAGACAGAAGCCCAGTATGAGATCGTTTCGTCATTCGGCATGTTTTGGCGTAGAGAGGCGGTTGAGTGGATTGCCACGCCGCGGTTGCTCGGGATGCAGCAGATCGGAGCGACTCCTGTTGACTTTAACAAGCAGTTGGGGATTTACCTTCTGTATGATGGCCGAGAGGTTATTTACGTTGGACGCACGACAGATCGGCCATTGGGCAAGCGGCTTTTCGAGCACACCAGCGACCGGATGTCGTCGCGTTGGGATCGTTTTTCGTGGTTTGGACTTTTACCAGTTTCGGAGCAAGGTGCGTTAGGAGCGCTCCCCGCAACATTCGATGCCGCTAAGATGATTCCTGCATTGGAGGCCATCTTGATCGAAGCGCTGGAGCCACGTCAGAACCGCAAGCGTGGTGACGACCTTGCGTCCGTCGAATACATTCAGCGCGTCGATCCAGAGATCGAGAAGAAGCGAATCAAGGCGACGCTTGATGCAGCACTCAACAAGCTCTAACAATAAGAGGCAGAACAAGACGAGACACGCAACCGCCACTAGCCGCCCTGTCGAAAACATCACCCGTAATTATGAACCTTTTCCCCCGTCTCAACGTGCGCCCTCGCTAGTGGCGGCGCGTGCTCCTCGACGTTCGGCTCAAAAATGAAACTTCCGACATTTCTCGTGACCTCGTTATTGGCTTGCTCATCTTCAATTGATGCTCAAAGCGCCTTCCCGTTGAGAATTGTCCGTCCGGACACCCCTTCACTTGAGACAGCAAACGAAGGCGCGATATCCATTTTACGGACTCCCCACGAACCCTCTGGCACCGTAAGTTATGAGATTCGGATTTATGAGTCAGGAGTTGCAACAGCAAAACGCATTCCGGAATTCGCGGAGGTTGTCCTTGTGCTCTCTGATCGCGGTGGAAACCTCTTGCTGGAGGCGCGACTAGATATCTCTCGGACGATGTCGAATATCACTGGGATGTCGAACCAGGACAATCAGGGTGCCTCAAATAGCGTGTCGAACCCTAAAGATAGTAGAATATTCAAACAGTTGCAGTTCACAATTCACGAATCGCTGGAAACAAACACTCTTGTTAACATTGGCCGATCCCATGTGCTTCGAACCGTGTATCAGGCATATCGTCTACCGCAACGGAGCATCATCTTTCAACAGTCTGCACCGAATGCCGAACAAAACGCGGCTGGACAACCCGCTCCCCGGCCCTTGTCGAAATGATCCCCGTAACCTCAACCTTTAACCCCGTTGCGGCGTGGCGCTCCCGGTAGCGGGTCGCCAGCGCTCGACGTTCTGCACAGAAATTCATGAATATTTACTCATTCATTGTTGCAATTCTTTTAGGCTTCGTGGGAGCGGTGGCCGGGTACTTCGTAGGTTACACTAAAGGTGTTTCTCAGGGTGCAGCGCTCGGAGCTGGATTTGCAGTCG
>JBDNIL010000340.1:0-5349 GCA_041688355.1 Verrucomicrobiales bacterium
TCATCATCTGCGACTTCCTCACCCCGGCGGTGAATTTTGACTTCGACGGCCTCCGCACTCCCGTCATTCTCTTCCAGCACAATGTTGAGGCCCGCATCTGGGAGCGCCTCGCTGCGGAAAAATCGAATCCCCTCGTCCGACTCCTCTTTCGCAACCAGGCCTGCCGCATGAGACGGGCCGAAAAATCCCTTTCTGAGAAATGCTCCGGAGTCATCGCGGTTTCCCCCGAGGATGCCGCCTCTTTCCGCGAGGAATACCGCCTCAACAATGTCCTCGGTCACGTCCCAACCGGCGTCGATACCGATTACTTTGCTCCCCCCTCGCCCCTCGCTTCCCCTTCCTCGCCCCTCGCTTCCCCTCCCTCGCCCCTCGCTTCCCCTCCCTCGCCCCTCGCTTCCCCTCCCCCCTCGACCCGCCACCCCGAGCCGGGCCTGATTGGCTTTCTCGGCTCGATGGACTGGATGCCGAACATCGAGTGTGTCCATCACTTCGTCAGCGACATCTTTCCCGACGTTCTCAAGTGCCATCCCGACGCCCGCCTTCTCGTGATCGGACGCGACCCGGCCCCTTCCCTCCAGCGCCTCGCTGCCGAAAACGACCGCATCACCCTCACCGGCACCGTCGACGATGTCCGCCCTCACCTCGATCGCTGCGAGGTGCTCGTCGTTCCCCTTCGCTCCGGGGGAGGCACCCGCATCAAGATCTTCGAAGCCATGGCCCAGGGTGTCCCCGTGGTTTCCACCACGATCGGGGCCGAGGGGCTTCCGGTCCGCGACGGCGAGACCATTCTCATCGCGGATGGACCGGCGTCCTTTGCAAGCGCGGTCGTTGCACTTCTCGAGTCGCGAGAACTCCAGGCGCGGATTTCGCATCACGCCAGAGACCTTCTTGTGCAAGAATACAGCTGGGCCACCGTCGCCGACCGTTTCATGCAACTTCTGAACAAGGTTCGCACCATCCACCACATCCCAAAAGCCACCACCACAACCGCCCCCTGACACTCCCCCCATCCCACCCTCGCCACCCTCCTCTCTCGTCCCCTCCCCACCCTCCCCACCCTCCCCACCCTCGCCCCGCCTCCCTCGCCTCCCTCGTCCCTCCTCTCTCGCCCCGCCTCCCTCGCCTCCCTCGCCTCCCTCGTCCCTCGTCCCTCGTCCCTCGTCCCTCGCCCCTCGCCCCTCGTCCCTCCTCCCTCGTCCCCCGCCCCATGCCATCGCCCCCCCGAACCCCGGACCAACTCCGCCACCACTACGAAGTGGAAAAGGAGCTCGCCGCGCGGCTCCGCTCCTCCACCCGGGAAGAGCGAACTACGCTTTTCAAGACACTCTATACCGAACTTTTTCAAAGGGTTCCTGATCATCCACGGCTCACCCGTCGCGAAACGGCGGAGGCTTCGCGGAGCAACATTGAGTCTCAACTCCGCCTCCTCCGCACGCACTTTCCCGAGACCGGCCCCAAGCCGGTCCTGATCGAATTCGCCCCCGGTGACTGCCGCCTCACCGGAGCGGCAACGCAATGGTGCTCGCATGTCTACGGGGTCGACATTTCCGACCAGCGCTCGCCCGGCGAGGTCTTCCCCGGGAATTTTGAGCTTATCGTCTACGATGGCTATCACCTCGACCTCCCCGACGGCTGCGCCGACCTGGCTTTCAGCTACCAGTTCCTCGAACACCTTCACCCCGACGACGTCGATCTCCACTTCGAACTTGCCCACCGCCTCCTCAAGCCAGGAGGCGTCTACGTTTTCGACACACCGCATCGATTCTCCGGCCCGCATGATATCTCCCGCTATTTCGGGGACTCCCTCGATTGCTTCCATTTCCAGGAATGGACTTACGGCGAGATGCGACGTCTCTTGAAGAAGCACGGTTTCCGCCAAACCGCGATCCACCGCAGGGGCCGCCTCATTCGCAACCGGATCCTGAACGCAGTCCATGACGGATTCGAGTCATTCATCGGCTCCTTACCCCGACGATTCCGCACGCGGATCTTGTCGAGAGCCTTCAGGTCGGTGACACTCGCGGCTTGGAAGTAGCAAAACCCAAACTCCTTGGGAACGGGATACGGCGACGTTTGCCATACACATACCTTTCACGCTCCCGAGCGCGGCATCATCAATCACGACCCCCCCAACCATGTCGCTGAAAGCAAAGCTCGTTCGAGGCTCCCTGATCAACTTGATCGACCACGCTCTAAAAGTTGTTGTCGTTTTCATCACGACACCTTTGATGATCGAAAAACTCGGCGAACACAATTATGGCTTGTGGCTGATCGCCCTCACAATCATCGGATACCTCAGACTCCTCGACCTCGGCCTGTCCTTCACCGGTAGCCGTTTTCTGAGCCACTCCATCGGATCGAACGACACGGCGGAACTCAACACCCACCAAAACAATTTATGTTATCTCTTCTCCCGGATCGCAATCGCATCCCTCCTTTTGACACTTGGAATCACCGCATTGCCGGAAATCTTTCCCAAGGCCTTCCCGGCCCTGAAGGAATCGAAATGGATCCTGCTCGGATTGGGCATAACAACATCACTTCGCTTCTGGACCGCCATCTACCCGGTAATCCTGAAAAGTCACTTGCGCTACGATTTGCTGGGTTACTCCTCGATTGCGAGGACCTTCGTCCAAGGCGCAAGCGTGGCCGCACTCCTTCTGGCGGGATACGGACTCCCGGCCCTGACTCTGGCCTACATCGCGACCGACGTGCTCGATCAACTCTTCGTCTTCCTTTACACGAAAAGAGTGCAAAAAGTCCCTCCCCCAATCTTCCCGCATTCCGCTTCCGACCTGAAACCGATCCTTAAGTACAGTACGACGGCGATGCTCGCCTCACTCGGGCATCAGTTACGAACAGGAATCGATCCCTTAATCATCGCGAAGTTCACCGGAATCGCAAATGTCCCCGCCTATTCGGTCGGAACGCGTTTTCTCCAACTATTCACCGATGTGGTTAATTCCCTGTTCGGTGGAAATCTCCTCGCCGCGTTCAGCCAATTGAACGGGAGGAACGACCACGAATCACTTGCAAGAGCCTTCCTGAACAGCACTCGTATCTGCACCGCAGTCGCCGCCGCGGGAGGAGGCGCCCTCTTTCTTTTCACTCCACCCTTTCTAAACCTCTGGCTGGGCCCGGAATTCCGGGTTTCGGGTGAAATCTCATCGATCCTCACCGTTCCGACTGCGCTGATGCTTGCGCAATATCCGGCGAACAATCTCCTCTACTCGAAAAATGAACACCGATGGATTGTGTTCCTGGCCTTCGGAGGCGGGGTCTTCAATGCAATCCTGAGCATCTACCTCGCGTACAAGATCGGAATCAAGGGACCGGCGATTGCAACGGCGCTGGAACTGCTGCTCTTTCACGGTTTTCTCATTGCCTATCTCACACCCGGGCTTTGCTCGATCCCCCGGACGCAATACCTCTTGACCCTGCTTCGGAACTCCCTTCCGTATGCCGCAGTCACGGCCGCGTTTGCCCTCTTCCTCCCTCCCGCACTTCAGTTCACCTACTTTACGCTGTTTCAATTCGCCGCTTCCTTCTCCCTCGCCGTCTCAGCCTTGTTCCTCCTCTTGACGCTGACACGCCCCGAGCGCACCGATCTATTGGGAATGCTGCGAAAGTGGGATCCGCGCAATTCCAAATAATTTCCGGCCCGTCAATTTCCTTTGCACTCATCCCATGCTACCAATCGAACCATGCTTCAAAACCCGCCGAATCCGACACCCGAATGAACACACCAACAGAGAACCTGATTTTCGACATCGGCATGTACGATGGCACCGACACGCTCTTCTACCTTCAATCCGGATTCTCGGTCGTCGCCGTCGAAGCGAATCCAGCTCTTGCGGAATCCGCCAGGGCGAAACTCGGAAGTTTTCTTGAGTCTGGAAAACTCCAAATTGTCAACGCCGCCATTTCCGATCGATCCGGATCCGTCTTGCATTTTTCAATTCCGACCGGCGACCAGGGATCCACATCAGCAGATCCTTTGAAAATTTCGCAGCGTACGATCGCGAGTAACTTCAGCATCGAAACGGTAGCTCTCCTGGAACTGTTTGAACGCTTTGGCATTCCCCACTTTCTCAAGGTGGACATCGAGGGCCTTGACCGGCATTGCGTTCTGCCCTTGACTTCAGAGTCCCGCCCGCGCTACCTGTCCTTTGAAGCAGGACCCGATTTTCCCGAGCTACTGGCACATTTGGAATCCGTCGGATTTCGAAGTTTCCGCGCGATCAATCAATGCAATTTCCTCTCTCTGCAGCGGCAAAAAACCTTGTCCTACCGGCTGCGCCTCAGGGCTCTCCACATGCTCGGGTTCCGCGATCCAATGTTCGTTCGCCTGAATGGAAGTTTCTTCCGCGTCGAGCATGGATCGGGGCCGCTCCCGTGGACTCTCAACGAGCCATGGCTTCAGGCTGACGAACTTCTTGAAACATGGAATAGGTTCGCGGATCGTGGAGAGATATCCGGATGGTACGATATACACGCAATGTAAACCTCACGCCCCCGTATCCGACCCGACAACCGCCCCGAAAAGATTTCCACACTCGAAAAGATGTGCGCCGACGTTTCCGTCATTATCCGAACCTGCAATCGGGCCAAGACGAATTTGCGTCCCCTTGCATCTCGAACCTAGGGCTGAAAGCAGATAAACGCTTGGAAAGCGCCGACATGAACGGCTGCGACCAGGCAGACGACGCCGTCTCTACAATTACTTTCTGAAACCAAAATGGGCCCTCGCGAGGCTTTTTAAAAAAAGAAACGCCGTGGCCCGATTGGGCTGATTGCGCAAACATTCCAATCCCGACTTAATGGCCTCTCTTCTGTGACCCCTGGTCATCGACTGAGCATAGGCCAAATCGAAGCGGTTCAATCGTATGCTCTTTTCAAAGGCTTCGATTTCGTCTTCGCTAAGCGATTTCAAGTGAAGGGATAGCAATGCCTGAAGATCGTGTATGCTGTTTTCGCATACTGCCACCGAATCAACATGCCGATCGCAAATGTTGGACCCGTCTATTTGTTTCGTCCAGAGACGATCAACCGAAAAGACACACGTCGAACCAGTATGAAAAATAACTATATCGAGAAGAAACGCCCAGTCGTCTGAAATACGAAACGAAGGCCGCCACCCATGCTTGATGAATTCCCGATCAACCAAGAGAGAAGAGGAAGGAGCCGGGCTGCACCGGGTGAAAAGTTCCCGGGTGGATTCACTATCAAGAAAATACCACGTTCCAACTTCCTTGTTTTGCTCCAAGTTTAGATAAGATGACATGTCTAAAGCTACGTCAGGGAGAACTTTACCTTCGGGAGTTTGCGTCGTCCAATTCGCAAAACTAA
>JBDNIL010000043.1:0-13723 GCA_041688355.1 Verrucomicrobiales bacterium
ATGACGCCGGGGCTGCTCTCGTCGATGAGGTCGATGAAGATCTCATCCTGATCGAGGTTGCGCAGCGGTGCCATGACGAACTCGGGATTGAAAGCCACGACGATGCGGGGACCGTCGTAGCGCACATCGATAATCTCTTCGGCTTCCCCGATCTCGGGGGAGTTCGCGGAAATGGCGAGGCGGTTGTCTTCAAAGGCGAACTTGATCGAGTTCGTCTTTTCGTTCACGAGCAGGCTGACCCGCTTCACCGCGCTCTGGAGCACCTCGCGCTCGACGGTGACGCGGTAGTTCGCCTGACCGGGAATGACTTGGCGGAAATTCGGATAATTCCCCTCAATTAGCTTGGTGATGAGCAGGCTGCCATTAAGCTCGAATCTCGCCTGGCTGTCAGAAATTGCGACTTTGAGCTCGCCCGAATTTTCGAGAAGACGCTGCAGTTCGTTGACCGCCTTGGTCGGGATGATGACGCTCGACTCGTTACCAGCGGGGAATTCGAGATCCTGCTCGACCATGGCGAGACGGCGGCCGTCGGTCGCCACGAGGGTGAGCATACCCTCTCCGATGATGCAGTTGACCCCGTTGAGGACGTAGCGGGTCTCGTCGGTGGAGATGGCGTAGGATGTCTTGCGCAGGGCGTCACGGAGGAGCTTCTGGTCGATCGTGAACTCCTTCGCTTCGCCGAACTCGCCGATCACGGGGAACTCGGAACTCGGAAGACCGAGGATTTTGAAAAAGCTCGGGCCACTACGCACGGTCGCGGCGTTGTCGGCATTGACTTCGAAATCGATCTCCGTGGTCGGCAGCTCGCGGACGATGCTCGCGAGGCGGCGGGCCGGCAGGGTCGTCGATCCGGTCACGGCCACTTTCGCGGTGACCCGCTTCGTGATCGTGACGTCAAGGTCGGTCGTGGAGAGCTGCAACCCCAGTTCGTCGGCCTCGATGAGGACATTGGAAAGGATGGGGAGCGTCGTCCGGGTACTGACGACATGCTGCACCTGGTTGAGGGCGTCCTGAAAAACGTCTTTATCAATCTGAAATCTCATTTTTTACAATTCTGCAAGTGTGAACTTGGACCTAGTGCCTGTCTACGTCAAACTTCATTCCTGCCCCGCATCGAGCGCTTTTGAGCCCAGACGGAGGTTCGGCGGGTACTGCCCACGCGAAGGACGCGGTGACTCAAACGCGGATCCTCCCCGCACGAGGCGGCGTTTGATCAGTTCCACGGTACTTTTAAATGAGGCAGAGTCTTCACAGCGCTTCTTCACCTTGCGCACCGCATAGATCACGGTGCCGTGGTCTTTGGCGAAGCCTGCCGCGATCTCCACGAGCGAGAGATCGGTGAGTGTACGGACGAGATACATGGCGGTCTGGCGGGCCTCGGCGACGCGAGCGGTGCGCTTTTTTCCATTGATGATCTGCACGTCGATATCGTAGTGCTCGGCGACGGCGCGCTTGATCTCCTCGGCCCCGACCTGGCGGGTCTCCTGACCGCCGCTGATGTCGGCGATGATCTCTGTGACCTGGGCCGGAGTGATCGGCGACTCGCTCATCGTCGTGACCATGGCGACGCGGATGAGCGCGCCCTCCAGCGCCCTGACATTGCCGCGCACCCGCTCGACGATGATGTTAATGAGGTCGTCGCTGACCTGCATCTTCCAGTCGTCGCGCTTGCGACGCAGGATCGCCGCCCTCGTCTCGAGACCGGGGCGATAAATCTCCACCCCGAGACCCCACTGGAAGCGGGAGACGAGCCTGTCCTCGAGTTCGACGATCTCCGACGCGGGGCAGTCACTCGCGAGCACGATCTGCTTCTGGTTGTCGGCGAGGCGGTTGAAAGTGTGAAAGAACTCGCGCTGGAGACCCTCCTTGCGCCCGAGGAACTGGACGTCATCGATGAGGAGCAGGTCGGCCTCGCGGTAGCGTTTCCGGAAAGGGACGAGAGCGTTCTTCTGAATCGCGTCGATATAGTCGTTCGCAAACTGCTCGGCAGTCACGAAGATGATTTTCGACTTGGGCCGCAGGCGCAGCGACTCCCAGCCGATCGCGTGGAGCAGATGGGTCTTGCCGAGGCCGCAGGCCGAGTGAAAGAAGAGTGGCTGATAGGTCTTGCCCGGCTGGTCCGAGACAGCCTGCGAGGCTGCCCAGGCGAGCTCGCTGTTTTCACCCGGAACAAAATTCTCGAAGCGGAAGATTTCGACAAGGCCGGCGGCGCGCCCGAGTTCGATCCATTTTTTCTCACTCACCTTCTCGGTGAGGACACGCGGAGACACTTTCAAACGCTCTTCCGGAGTCCGCTCTGCCGTAGCTGCAGTGCCGTCTTCGGGGTTAGCGCCTTCATCGTCTACGACCACGACTTCGAAGCGAATCCGGCCGCAGGAACCGAGATACTTTTGAAAGACCGATTGTAAAGAAGATTTAAAATTTTCTTCCACCCAGATCGCATACATCGTTCCGGGAGCAACGAGAACGACCTCTTCCGGAGAGACCGTCAAGAGGTGAAAATCACCAAACCAAAGGTCGAATGTAGATGCGCCAAGCTCGACCCGAAGGTCGTTCGAAATGTTTGTCCAAAGTGTCTTGAGTTGAGTGGGTGGGAGGTCGGGTTGCGGGTCAAGCGGTTGTTGATTGTGCATTCTCGGGGAATCGGTAACGGGATCGGTGTTTGTGTGCGGAGCGGTAAAGCACCCTGAGAGAGGGACTGATGTCACTGTGGATCTTGTAACCTGTTGTTTTATAACAGATTACAATAAAACTGAAACAACCGGAGGGTGGCCTCGACGAGCGCGGCCATCTCCGAAAACCTCCCAGTCTCGCGGAGAGGATCGGGAGAAAAAATGAGCATGCGGGAGTGCGAACCCGCTTTACTGTTTTCCCCCTCTTCCCTTCCGGCAAAATGCTCGGGAGGTCATCGTTACATCCCACCTCTTGAGAGACAACCCTAAAGTGACGGATGCGTCATATTTTTGCGGACGGAATTAGGGGGTTTTTGCAAGAGTCCGGTCTCAACTCCACTGACTGAAATTTTGAGAAGATTTAATTAACTGATCTAAAATTTTTAGATTAACGGGGCTTTTTCACCCCGAAAATCCATCCCAGGCCCATCGTGAGGAAGGTCGTGATCGGCCACATCCACTCGGAGGCAAAGGTCGTCTTAATCGTCTTGGGATCACCCTCGACGAGCTCGTAGGTGGGCAGTTGCGCGAGCCACTCCGCGAGCGAGTCGTTCATGAAGAGCACCCAGACATCATTCCTGACAAAGAGCACCAGAAGGAAAGAGATGACCGCCCCGGCGATGAGCCCTTTGACACTGCCGCGGCCTTTGCCAAGCAGGGCGATGAGGAACATCCCGAGGAGTGGGCCCACCGTGTAAGTCGTCATCCCGAAGGCGAGAGGCAGGATGGGAACCGACGTCTTCTCCTTCACCGCAAAGAGCACGAAGGTAAAGCCGGTCAGGATCACTCCCCACACGACGACGAGAATGCGGGAGAGGCGCACCAGCTTTTCGTGCTCGAGTTCCGTGTATTCGTGATCGGTCTTCCGCATCAGCGAGAGAGTCGTCTGGCTCAGGGCCGCGAGGATGGAGTCGAGGCTGGAAATCGCCGCCGCGAAAATGCCCGAGAGGATGAGTCCGCGCACCGCTACCGGCATCTCCGTCACGATCCAGACCGGGAAGACCATATCCGGGACGCCCGGCTGCCCGCCCACCCACTTCAGCTCATCCATGATGAGCGGATCCGTCGGCGGGTGCTGCACATAAAAGACAAAGAGCGCCGCCCCTACCATGAGCATGAGCACGGTCACGAGTTGCCCCACCGAACTCCAGATGATGGCCTTGCGCGCGTCGCCGGCGCTGCGGCAGCAGAACATGCGCTGGGCATTGAGCTGATCGACGCCGAAGGCGTTGAGATTGAGAAAGGGCACCGCAAAGATCGCGACCCAGAAGGTAAACTGCAGCCCGGGATCAAGATCGAAATCGAAGATCCGCATCTTATCGACGGTCGTCCCATCGAAGCCCTCGGCCGACCGCGCCACGGAAAAGAGCGTTTCCCAGCCGTTGTCGAAAGTACCCACCATCCAGAAGAGGGCGGTCAGCCCGCCCGCGATGAAGATGCCGAACTGCATCACATCGGTCCAGATGACCGTCCGCATCCCTCCCATGAGCGTCCATCCGATGGCAAAGACTCCGATTACGACGATGCACCATTCGAAGGGCAGAGGCGTCACCACCTTGAGCGGCAGCGCCGCGACGAGCACCCGAACACTCTGGGCGAGGATGCTGCCCACCGTGAAGAGCACGGTCGCGAGTCGCTTGACGCCCTCGCCGAGGCGATTGCCCATGAAATCGTAGGGGCTGTAGATGTCTTTCTCATAAAAGACCTTCACGAAATAGTATCCCACCACGATGCGCGCGAGGATGGAACCGATTGCCCACTGGAGGTAGGTGAAATCCCCCTGCAGGGCCATGACTGTTCCGGGGACGGCGATGAAGGTGACCCCGCTGATCTCCGTCGCAATGATGGATCCCGATACCGCCGGCCACGGCAGCGAGCGACCGCCGAGGAAGAAGTCCTTGATGCTCGCCTGCTTGCCGCGCATGCGGTGGCCGACGAGCGTGGTGAGGAGGAGATAGCCGAAAACCACGACCCAGTCGAGCGGAGTAAAGAACTGATGGAGTCCATTCATGGAGGTAGTGGGCCGACACGTAACGAGCCCTACCATGGGACAGAGACGAGAATCTCAAAAGAAAAATCGGCATCCGGGCAGGCCAATCTGGAAAAACCGGACGATCTCACTTCTGTCCGTAAAAGGCTTTTGAGAGGCGAACCTGCGGCTGAAGCCGCAGCCACTTTTCAAGGTCACCACCGATCGCTCGTCCCCGGCGAAGCTGGCGAAGCCGCGGAGGTCGTGAGACCTTCGGGCGAAGGCTTCGTCTGCCGAAAAACTCACGTTTCCCACGTCCGGTGAGAGACGCCGCAGACGGGCTGTGATGACCATAGACAAAAATACGCCGTCACCGCCCGCGCTCAGATCCCGCGCCGGCGGCGCTTGATGTGAAGCTGGGCAAGCGACTTCTGCATCATCACCATCGCGGCAGCGTGGTCCTCGGGGAGCAAGTCCTTCTCGGTCATCGCCTTCTGGGCCCGCTCGATCGCTTTCGCGACAGCGTCTTCATCGATCTCGGATGCTCCCAACGCCATGTCAGTGAGCACGGATACCCGGTCGTTGGAGACCTCGACGATCCCCGTGCCGATGGCGAGAGAGGTCTCGACCCCGTTTTTCATGTAGCGGAGCTCTCCGGGTTGGAGAGTCGTCACGATCGGGGCGTGAGATTTCAGGATACCCATCTCCCCCTCGGAGCCGGGCACGACGACACTATCGATCTCGTCAGAGAACGCCTTTTTTTCGGGGGTCACAATGTCCAGTCGCATAAGAGGGGGCGATTAAGGGGGGAATTACTTCTCGACGGAGTCGATCCCGGCCTTCATGTAGAAGTTGTTTTCCGGGACTGCGTCATGTTTGCCATCGAGGATCTCTTTGAACCCTTTGACGGTCTCGACGACGGGGACATAGACTCCCTTGATGCCAGTGAAGACCTCCGCAACACTGAAGGGCTGGCTGAGGAATTTCTGGATCTTCCGGGCGCGGAACACGGTCAGCTTGTCCTCGGGGTTGAGCTCATCCATCCCGAGAATCGCGATGATGTCCTGCAAGTCCTTGTAACGCTGAAGCACCGTCTGCACGCCACGGGCAACGAGGTAGTGTTCTTCACCGACAACTTCGGCACTGAGGGCGTTCGAGGTCGAGGAAAGGGGGTCCACTGCGGGGTAAATGCCAAGCTCGGCGAGGGAACGCTCGAGCACGACGGTCGAGTCGAGGTGAGCGAAGGTGTTCGCGGGAGCCGGGTCAGTCAAGTCATCGGCCGGCACGTAGACCGCCTGGAACGACGTGATCGATCCTTTGTTCGTCGAGGTGATCCGCTCCTGGAGCTGGGCCATTTCCGACGCGAGGGTCGGCTGGTAACCCACCGCCGAAGGGGTCCGTCCGAGGAGGGCGGACACTTCCGAGCCGGCCTGGGAGAAACGGAAGACGTTGTCGACGAAGAGCAGCACGTCCTGATTCTTCTCGTCACGGAAATACTCTGCCATGGCGAGCGCGGAAAGGGCAACACGGAGACGGGCACCCGGAGGCTCGCTCATCTGGCCGTAAACGAGGGCCACCTTCGACTTGGAGAGATCTTCCTGGTTGATAACCCCGGCTTCGCTCATTTCCCAGTAAAGGTCGTTCCCTTCACGGGTCCGCTCACCCACCCCGGCGAAGATGGAGTAGCCTCCGTGCTCCTTCGCGATGTTATTGATGAGCTCCATGATGACAACGGTCTTGCCGACCCCCGCACCACCGAAAGCGCCCACTTTTCCACCCTTGGTGAAAGGACAGATCAGATCGATGACCTTGATCCCTGTCTCAAGAATCTCAGCCGAGGCCGCCTGCTCGACGAGGCTTGGAGCGGGACGGTGGATCGGATAATATTTAGTCGCATTGACCGGACCCCGCTCGTCCACGGCGTCGCCGGTGACGTTGAAGATACGACCGAGGACGCACTCGCCCACCGGCACCGAAATCGGCTTGCCCGTGTTGACGACCTTGAGCCCGCGCTTGAGACCTTCGGTGGCAGACATCGCGACCGCACGGACCCAGCCGTCTCCGAGGTGCTGCTGCACTTCAAGGACCAGTTTGGTGCTCACTCCGTTGAGATCGTAATGCACTTCGATCGCATTGTAGATCTCCGGCAGCTTCTCGGCGGCCGAGAAATCGGCGTCTACGACTGGTCCGATAATCTGGACGATTTTTCCTTCGTTACTCATCTGATACTTGCTCCTACTCGTTAAGAGATTGCGTGTTCTATATTAAATCTTTGTCACTCAAGGGGTTTATTCGAGAGCGCGCATGGCGGTGGTGATCTCGAGCAGCTCGGAGGTGATCGCCGCCTGGCGCTGCTTGTTGTAATCGAGAGTGAGATCTTTGATCATCTGCTTCGCATTGTCCGTCGCGGCCTTCATCGCGACCATACGGGCACTGTGCTCGGAAGCGCGGGACTCGAGCACCATCTGGTAGAGCTGGTAGCCCACATACTGCGGCACGATCATGTCGAGAACGCCTCTGGCGTCGGGCTCGAAGATATACCCCCCGTAGAGGGTGTCTGACACAGGATGGGCCAATTCACTCTTGCCCACTCCCTCGTAGCCTTTGGCCTTGCCGAGATCGATGGGCGAGATGGGGAGGAGCGTCTCAAGGAGGGACTCCTGACTAATCGTATTTTTGAAATTGGTAAAAGCAACGGTGACCTTGTCGTAATCACCGGCAAGGAACTTTTCCATCACGAACTCGGCGACGGGCTTGACTTCGGGGAAGGCGACGGGGTCCTTTACCGAGAAATCGGCGAGGATGTTCCGCTTTACGCGAACGAGCGCCTGACGCCCCTTGTTCCCTATCGTGATGAAGTCTGCGTCCTTCCCGACCTTGTCCATAACGAGACGGAACAGGTTCGCATTAAGAGGTCCGCAAAGGCCCTTATCCGTCGTCACGAGGATAACGAGTTCGCGATCCCCCGACTGTTCTTTCAGGAGCGGATGATCTTCCTCACCAGTGTATTCCTTGAGGTTGACGAGGACCTTGTTCAGCAAATCCGCGTAGGAACGACCGGCCACGGCCTGGTCCTGCGCCTTCTTCATCTTCGAAGCCGCCACCAGCTGCATGGCCTTCGTGATCTGGGCCGTGTTCTTGACCGACTTGATGCGTCGGCGGATGTCTCGAAGATTTGCCATGGGTTAATCCAGCTTCAAAAAAGTAACTCGGGTCAGGCCTTGTAACCGGCTTTGAAATCGGTGATCGCCTGCTTCAGCTCTTCAAGGATACCGTCGGTGAGCGCCTTCTCATCGCGAATTTTTCCGAGGAGGGAGTCCTTGCGGGTCTCGAGGAATTCCTGCATCTTGCCCTGACAGTCCTTAACCTTGTTGACCGGGACACTGTCGAAGTGACCGTTCTGCATGGCCCAGAGGAGACATACTTCCACTTCGAGGGAGAGCGGCGAATACTGGCCCTGCTTGAAGAGTTCCACGATACGTTGACCTCGCTCGATGAGCCCCTTGGTCTT
This sequence comes from Verrucomicrobiales bacterium, assembly GCA_041688355.1. Classification (GTDB taxonomy): domain Bacteria; phylum Verrucomicrobiota; class Verrucomicrobiia; order Verrucomicrobiales; family DEV007; genus Arctic95D-9. Next base: position 8,153 of record JBDNIL010000043.1, read on the forward strand.
TGCATCCAGATCAGAACCGAACTGAGCAAAAGCCTGCATCTCGCGGAACTGGGCCAAGTCAAGCTTGGTCGTGCCGGAGACCTTTTTGATCGCCTTGGTCTGCGCGGCGGATCCGACCCGGCTCACGGAGAGACCGACGGAGATGGCGGGGCGGATGCCCTGGTAGAAAAGGTCTGTCTCGAGGTAGATCTGACCATCGGTGATCGAAATCACGTTCGTCGGGATGTAAGCCGAGACGTCACCTGCCTGAGTTTCAATGATCGGAAGCGCGGTGAGCGATCCCCCGCCATTCGCCTCACTGAGCCGGGCGGCCCGCTCGAGGAGGCGGCTGTGCAGGTAGAAAACGTCACCGGGATATGCCTCACGACCCGAGGGGCGACGGAGAACGAGCGAGACCTGACGATAGGCAACGGCGTGCTTGGAAAGATCGTCATATACGATGAGGGCGTCCATGCCATTGTCCATGAACCACTCCCCGATCGCGGCACCGGCATACGGAGCGAGATACTGGTTCGTCGCGGAGTCCGATGCGGAGGCGACGACGACGACGGTGTAGTCCATCGCGCCCTCGGCCTCCAGCGTGGCGATGATCCGGGCGACGTTGGCGAGCCTCTGCCCGATCACGACATAGATGCAATAGAGAGGTTTGTGATTCTTGAGTGTGCCCTCTTCGGCGGCGCGGTTCTGGCGTGCCTGGGAAATGATGGTGTCGACCGCAACGGTAGTCTTCCCGGTGGAACGATCTCCAATGATCAACTCGCGCTGACCGCGGCCGATCGGGATCATCGCATCGATCGCGAGGATGCCGGTCTGCACCGGCACGCTGACGGACTGACGAGGAATGATGCCGGGGGCGATCTTCTCAACGGGATAGGTCACGGTGGTCCTGATCTCTCCCTTGCCATCAACCGGTTGTCCGAGCGAATCAACGACACGCCCCAGCATCTCCCGGCCCACGGGGACCGAGAGGAGTTTGCCGGTCGATTTGACCTCGTCACCCTCTTTGATGTTGAGACCGTCTCCGAGGAGAATACACCCGACCTCCGTTTCTTCGAGGTTCAGCGCGAGACCGTAAAGGCCACCGGGGAACTCGATCATTTCATTAAGCATGACGTCGCTGAGTCCCTCGACTTTTGCGACACCGTCTCCGATCTCACGAACGATACCCACGTTCGATTTTGACACGGAGGTCTTAAGGGCGGCGATTTCGGATTCCAGTTCCTGGAGAATGTTACTCATGACGTTGCGTCGGGTGAATCGTTAGAGTCAGTTGTTTATCAGTTAAAATTTTCGGAGAGACGCTCAATGCGATTCTTCACGCTACCATCCCAAACATCGCTGCCAACGCGGATCTTCATACCACCGAGAAGCTCGGGGATGACCGAAAACTCCGGCGCGATCTGCGTGCCATATTTCTTCTTCAAGTCGTCCACGACCTGCGTTTTCGTCTTTTCATCGAGAGGGATCGCGCTCTGGATGATGGCCCGGTTGCGCTCGATCTCGAGCTTCACGAGCCTCCAGTAGGCGTCAGCCACCTGGATATAACCACGGGGACGGCTCTCCTTCAGCTTGTCGATCACCTTTTTAACGGCGGGGAGATCAAGCTGTCCATCGACCAGAGAAGCTGCAAAGATCTTCTTGGCGGTGCGAAGGGCCTCTTTCCGTGATTTCATGCGTTAAAAGGAAGTAGTCGACTTAGAGCGCAACCTGTCCGGCGGTTTCATCGTTGATACGCTTCTGGTCACCGTCGTCGAGAACCTTGCCGGTCACCTTGGAGGTGGCATCGATGACGAGACGACCGAAGTCACGACGCAGCTCATTCAGGGCACTCTCGTGCTCGAGGCGGGAAGCTTCCCGTGCCTTCTCGATGATGGACTGCGCCTCCTTGATTGCCTCTTGCGTCTTCTGCCCGCGCACCGACTCGGCACTCTCGCGGGCCTCGGTGATGAGGCGCTCGGCGTCGAGATTCGCCTGATTCAGCATGCCCTGTACTTTCTCTTCAGCCTTGCCCAGTTCGGCTTCGATCGTTTTCAGATTCGACTCCCCCTCGGCAATACGGCTGCGCCGCGCTTCGAGCATCGCGAGAACCGGACCAAACGCATACTTCGAAAGGATGAAATAGACGAGCAGGACGATGATCACCTGGGAGATGAACTTCGGCCAGTCGAGCCCAAAGGTTTGTAGAATGCCTTCCATCGTCGGAGTGGAGCTTTGTAGTTAGAGAAAGTCGGAGCCTGTGAAAAAAGGAACAAAGTGGCCCGCAGCCAGAGTATGACTGCGGACCGCTTCGAATTCAGATCAACCCTGGAGGGCCATAATGAATGCGTAAATAGCAACCGCCTCAGCGAGTGCCATGCCGATGATCCCGATCGTCAGGATGTTACCGAAGGCACTGGGGTTACGACCCACCGCCTGAGCGGAAGCCATCCCGATGAGACCAATGCCGATCGCGCCACCGGCACCGGCGATAGCAAGAGCAAAGTTTCCGTTGAACGGGCTTGTGCTCACGCCCTCAGCGGCGGCGGCAAGAATGGTGATAGTATCGATCATATTTGTTCCTTGTGTTACTGTTTGCTCGCCACCGCCCACACTTCCTATGCATGGTCCCGGTGACAAAAGGGTTTAAGTTTTTAGTGCTCTTCGTCGTGTGAGGTGGCCAGTTTGATGTATACCGCACAGAGCAGCGAGAAAACGGTGGCCTGGAGCGCCCCCACGAGGATCTCCAGGAAGTAAAAGGGGAGCGGAAAGACCACGGCGGAGATTGCCGCGATCCAACTGGGAAGACCGATCCTTTCCCCGAGATGAGCCATAGTGTGGAGCAGCGTCTCCCCCGCAAAAATATTCCCGAGCAATCGCAGCGAGAGCGACATGGGACGGAATACGATCGAGACCACCTCCACGATTCCGACGAACATGAAGATCGGCATCAGCATGTATTTCAAGGAACCCTTTAGCCCGCCCTTGGGACCGAAGATGTGAACAAGCGTGCCCCAGACCCCGAGTTCACGAATCGAGAGCCAGAACCAGACTGCCATGAAGACCACCGCGAGAGCGAGAGTCATGTTCAGGTCGGCCGTAGCCGGACGGAGCAGGGGAACGAAGGTGTAGTTCCCCGCCGCATCGACAAAGGAAGGATCGATCGAGAGCGGGCCAATCGACTGACCGAAACCAACCGTACCCACACCGGGGAGGAGACCGAACCAGTTCGACGCCAGAATGAAAATGAAGACCGTCGCGAGAAGCGGGAAGGCTTTCGGGGCGACACTTTTGCCGACGATACCCTCGACTTGGCCGTAGAGGAACTCGATCAGGTATTCGACGAAGTTTTGCCGCGGCCCGGGGATCAGTGCCATGCGCTTCGTCGCCATGCGAGTGAAGAGAAGCACCGCCGTCGTCACGATGACCGCCACGACGATGGAGTTACTGATCCAGTCCAACGCGGGGATTGCCGGCGCACTGATGCCACCGGCTGCGAGCAAAGGACTGAATGTTGCAAAAGAGACCATTGTCAGTGAAAACTCCGTCGTTTAAGCCAAGGCACGCACGTCGGGGATTTGGTGCGTAGCAGAGACCGTATGTCGGTCCGCACCGTAAGCAAAGCCGCAACTCTCGCAAGACGATTTTGTGAAAAATTTCACAAGCTCCCCAATCCCCCGTCCTGCAAGGGCTGGAGACAATCACTGCCCCTGCAGAAATGGAGAAAGGAGGTCGAGCACCTTTTTGCCCTGTTTGATGATCTCATCAGACTTTGCGGGGTCGCCTCCGGGATTGAGAAGTTCCTGAGCGCTCTCCAGTAAGCCACCTGGCAAGTCGCCGATGAGAGACTCGCCGGCTGCGGCAATGAGACGCGCACTGAGATCCTCCTTCGGCTCGGCCGTCGTGCCAGTCAGTTTCAGAGGTGCCCAGCGGAAGCCGTCCCTATCCTCCACGAAGACGAGGCGCTCGGCCCCCGGTATCCAGCGCATCGTCCCGGGCGCGACCCCTACTCTCAGGTCGCCCTCAAGTTGATCGCCCACGATATCAACCGATCCCTCGATGCGCACGAGGCCGTCGGACTGCAGCGCGAGATTCCGCAGCTCGATGCGCCAGCCGTCACTTTTGAAATCTGCCCTCGCCTCATTCAAGACGATGCGATTGAATCGATCCGAGCGGGTGTATTGGGCGATGCGCTTGAGGACGGGGATGGACTCGATGACACCCTCGGTCACATTCAGCGTGCCTTCGTAAACGAACCCCCCGGGCGCGCCATTAATCCGGACAGGGCCGTGGATGACCCCATCGAGACGGTCCTTCCACTCCCCGGTGATGAGTTCATCGATCGCGATGGACGAGATGTCGAGATCCACATCAAAGATCCCCCCGTTTTCAAAACCGATCTCTCCCCTGCCCTCAATATGGCCGTCCTTGTAGATTCCCAGCGCACAGCGATCCACAAAGAGCTCGCTCCCGCGCCAGCGCATCCCCAGCTCTTTTAACCGGATCTGGGGCTGATCCGGCACCTGCATCGTCCCCCCCTTGCCGCTGACTTCCCATAAGCCGGTTTGAAAATCGGGCTCCATCGTCGCCTGCACTCCCGCGAGAGTGAAGACGATGCCCTCCGCCTTCTCCACTGCGACATTGGTCGCTGCGATATGGATGCGATCGATCTCAACCCGGTTCGGAGCGAGGCCCGAGAGCCAATCGGGGAGTTTCGGCGCCTCCCCCGCCGGCGCGGTCCCGGCGGTGATTTCAGCGGCCGGGGCCGCCTTGCTGGTCGAGGAAAAATTCAGGGTGAGCCGGTTCACCGTGACATCGGCCACGTGAAAGGCGCGGTCACTCACCCCGCCCGTCTTTGCCCTGACCCCGTCGAGGACCAGCTCGGAAAATGCCGCCTCAGCCCGGCCCCTCGCAGTGAACTTCGCAGCGAAGACCTCGGACCCACTCCATTTCAATTCCCCCAGCGTCACCTCGGACTTCAGCACGATCTCGGCCCGGCGAGCGAGCCACTCGCGGAAGCCGTCTCCGTGCAACCAGGCGTTCAGGCTCGACTTCACCGCCAGTAACCCGCCCACGAGGAGAACAAGGATGACCCCGCCGGTCACGAGCACGACAGTGAGCGGGTTGAGGGACCGCTTCGACTTTTTCCGGGGATTCGCTGACATTCCCCAACAAACGACACGATCCCCGCTGCGGTAAAGAAAAATTGCCGTTCGGCTATTTCTTTCTTTTCAAGGATTGCAGAGGAGGCCCAAACCTCTTAAAACTCCAACTGTGCTGGAACTCAAAGACATCCAATTCACGATCCGGAAAGGGCGGGACGAAGTCTCCCTCCTCGAGAAAATCAATCTCCGGGTCCCCACGGGTCACTTTATGGCCATCGTCGGTCCCTCCGGCTGCGGCAAGTCAACCCTGCTGAAGCTGATCGCCGGGATCAATCAGGAATCATCCGGCAGCATCTTCTGGAATGGGCGGAACCTCTCCGAGGAAGGCGATCTCGAGCACGCCGAGATCGGTTACGTGCCGCAGTTCAGCATCGCCTACGACGCCCTCACCGTGGAGGAGAACATCGAGAGCGCGATCCGCCTGCGCGCC
>JBDNIL010000341.1:0-4687 GCA_041688355.1 Verrucomicrobiales bacterium
AATGTAAACGAAGACCTCAACGAAATACCTGACGGCTGGGCTGAGTCCGCTTCGTACGCCACCATTAAAGATGCGGCAGACAGAGGAGAGTTTGCCCCCGGCATTGAGAACTTCCTGCCTTCCCTGTATGAAAAGGAATCAAGGAAAGAGTGGGTTGACCAAGCGGTGATTGAGCTGGCAGCGGAAGGAGAGGCGGCGGCTACGGTTGCTGTTCTCAAGGCGTTACTGCTAGGAATTTGCTTTTCATCCCTTCCGCATCCTTGGCACCCTTAGGCCGGGGAAGGAGGGGGTTCAATGAATGGCGCGCCCCCAGATATCGACGGCCTTGCCTGACATCTGGCCGAGCTTCACGCCGTATTGGCTAAGAGCCTGGCGCTGGCCCTCGGGCAGGATCATGTCGCCGCCGCCGAGCCCCGGCGCGGTCGCCCCCGACATCGCGACGGCCTGCTGCTGGGCCGAGTTCACCGCCTGCTGGTTGACACCCGTCTGCCCTGTCTGGGTTTTCGCGTGAAACTGCGCGTGCAGTCCACCCGGCAGTGTCAATACCAGGAGCACACCCCGGGCAAATTGTTTCATCATGGCCCTTTTCATCGCGAGGGCAAAGATACGACTTTTTAAACTTTCCCGCAAGACATTACGGGAAATCCACCCTCATCCAAATAGCTCGACCACCGGCTTGCCTTTGTCGGCGAGGGTGAAGGGGCGCATGCTCGGGGAGTAGAGAACCTAGTCGAGCGGCAGCCCGAGGGCGTATGCGATCGTGGCGTTGAAGTCCTGCACCTTGACGGCGCCCTCGACGACCTTTGATCCTTCTTCGTCGGTCTTCCCGTGGACGATGCCGCCTTTGATCCCGCCGCCGGCGAGGACGCAGGTGAAAGCCCGGGGATGGTGATCGCGGCCCTCGTTGCTGTTGATCTCGGGGGCGCGCCCTGGGTCGTGGTCATCGACTGGATCACGGCGAGCTTTTCGGCCTGCTTCGCGGATGAGACCGGGATCACCAGCCTCCCGAGCCCGGGCCACTTTGGCCTGGGCGGCCTCGATCTCGACGGAGAGCTGCTCCTGGATCTTCACGACTTCCTGGAGGTTTTTGAGAAACTGCGGCGGCTTCTGGTCATAGACGGCTTCGGCGATGAGCTGGACGGCAGCAAGTCGCTTCTCCGCCGCGAGGGCGCCGGAGGCGTCGGGCGCATCGGGATGGGTCCGCGTCATCGCGACGAGGGAGTCCCAGATCTGCTCGGCGCTCATGCGACGGAGGATGGGGCCGGCAAAGTAATAGGGCGCCCCGGGGACGGGCTCTTCGAGAGAGCCCTCGCGCTGGTAGGCGTCGGTCCGGTAAACGATGCGCTGGAATGCCTGGATGTCGTAGCCAAGCGAGACCATGAGATCCTCGAGATAATCCATGAGGGCGGCGTTGGTGGCGACGGTGTTCTCCTTCATGTCATCGACGGGCTCGATCAGGCCGAGTCCGAAAGCGCGCTTCCAGAGGCGGTTCGCGATGACTTTGGTGAAGCGGGGATTTTCGGGAGAGGTGAGCTATTCACCGAAGGCAACGACGGGGATTGCTCTCGCTGAGAACGGCTTCGTTCCCGAAAAGGGTGGAGGGCGTCACCACGGCGAGAGGATTGACATCGTCATAGTTATAATCGGCCGGGAGGCGGAGGGCCCGGGGGGACATGTTGACATTGTTGAAGCGCAGCGGAAAGAGCACTTCCGAGGCGGCTTTTTTGAGGCCTTTTTCCTGATTGGAGACGGCCTTTTTCCCTTTGCGATTCTCCAGGACGGTGAGGGACTGTTGCAGCACGGGATGGTTGTTCGGCCCGACCAAGCCGTTGGTAAAGGCGGCGAGATGGTAATAGTCCATCTGCGTCATGGCGTCGAAGGGGTGATTGTGGCACTGCGCGCAGACGATCTGGGTGCCGAGGAAGAGCTGCGAGGTCATCGCGAGATTGTCGAGGGGCATGCCGTAGTCGCGGATCGTGTAACCACCGGCGGGATTTCCCCAGGTGCTCCCCGTGGCGGTGACGAGCTCGTAGACGAGTTTGTCGTAGGGTTTATTGCCGCGGATGGCGGACTTGATCCACTGCTCGTAGGCGAGCCCGGCAGGCACGCTCTGCCCGTTGCCGGACAGGTTGGTGCGGGAGCGGAGAAGATCGGCGCAGTAATTGTACTGGCGTGAGTTATAGCCGTCGGACCCGATGAGGGAATCCGCGAGTTCGGCCCGCTTTTCGGGAGTTGCCGATTCGAGAAAGGTCGTCGTTTCCCGCTTCGTCGGGACGCGGCCGATGAGGTCGCGATAGATCCGGCGGACAAAGACTTCGTCCGATGCCGCGGGATTGGGCTTCAACTGATTCTAATCGAGCTGAACCTTGATGAGCTGATTAATCTTAGCGACGGCTTCGTCAGGACTCGCCGGAGCGACGCGCGCCGTCAGAACGGTGGCAGTGAGGCCGAGCACCATAGCAGCGCCTATTACGTGGATCTTCATCGCAATGTGACTGACTGGGGAAACCCCGGAATCATGCTCCGGTTTCTGCAAAAAATGGACGACCACCCGGGCTGGCGGAAAGACTCAACGCCTCAGCTCGGCAAAAATGAGTCGTCCCGCGCTGGTCTGAACGGCGCCCGCGACGACGACGTGCTGCAAGGTGCCGATGTGGCGCTTACCGTGATTCACCACGATCATCGTCCCGTCGGGCAGGTAGCCGACCGCCTGATGATCGTCTTTGCCCTCTTTCACGAGTTCGAGATCGAGTTCATCGCCGGGCGAGACGATGGGGCGCAGCGCAAGGGCGAGCTCGTTGAGATTGAGTACGTTGAGCCCCTTGAGCCGTGCCACTTTGCCGAGATTGCCGTCGTTGGTGAGGATGCGGGCGCCCATGAGGTCGGCGAGCTGGACCATTTTCGCCTCGGAGGAGAAGCCGCTGTCGAAAGTCTCTTCGCGGATCTCGATCTCGATGTTCTCGGACTTCATCGCATTGAGGGCGTCGAGGCCGCGTTTTCCTCGGCTGCGTTTGATCTCATCGGCGGATTCGGCCATTTTCTGAAGTTCATCGAGGACAAATCGCGGCACGACGAGTGACCCGCCGAGGAAACCCGCCGCACAGATGCCCGGGATACGACCGTCGATGACGATGTTCGTATCGAGCAGCGTCGGGAGATCCTGGAGAGCATCCTGACGGAAGCGCACGTAGGGAATGAGGAGCGAAAATTCCTCGCGTTTGCTGCGCAGCGCCAGCATCACGCCGATGAACCCGAAGGCAAGGAAGATGGCGAGATTAAAGATGTTCCCCGCGAGCTGGAACTGATCGACCCAGCCCGCCTGGAAAAACCCGATGCGAGTCACGAGCCACGCGCAGAGCAGGCCGATCAGGAGCCCGAAGGTTCCGTGCGAGAAAGAGCGGATACTGAGATGCCGCAGCATCACGTCGACGACGATGACGATGGAGGCAAAACCAATTCCGATAAGGGAGCCGAACCACCAGATCTCCGTCGCCTCCCCCATCGCCACGGAAGCACCGATAAATCCCGTGAGGAGCAGGAAGAACATGCGGGTGACATTTAGCAGGGCGGCGGTACTCATCGGGATAGCGGGGACAAAGCCCTAGTATACCCTCACAAGTCAGTTTTGCGACGACCGGTTTTCCTCCATGCTCCGGGCCGCCATCCATTTGCCGCGCCTGAGAAATCCCTCGAGGGGGAGTCCTGCCGCCTCGGCGTGGCGGGAGACGAGCTCGGCCTGAGTGGCGAGGAAGCCGGAGACGATCACTCCGCCCCCGGGGGCAAGCCGGGCGGGGAAAAGGGGGAAAAGCACCGCGAGCAGATCGCTAAAGAGATTCGCCGCGATGAGATCGTAGGTGGAACCGCCCTCTTCCGCCATCAGGGCCACGGCATCGCCCTCGATAAACTTAATCTTGTCCGCGACACCGTGCCGGACTGCATTTTCCCTCGCGTAGCCGAGCGCCATGCCGTCGTTCTCGACGGCCACGACCCGGGTCGCCCCGAGAGTCGCCGCCGCGATCGCGAGGATGCCGCTGCCACAGCCGAGATCGATCACACTCCAGCCCTTGCCGCCCCTTTGGGCCGCAAAATCGGCGAGGAAACGCAGACATCCCGCCGTGGTGGGATGCTCCCCGGTTCCGAAGGCAAGCTGAGGCGGGAAACTGAGGATGATGCGACCGGGATGCTCGCGCTGAAGTTGGGCGAGAGTCCCGGGCTCGTCGGATCCCGTCACGAGGAGGGCGTCGCGGACTTTGATGAGAGTGCCCCCGTTCACTAGCGGCTGCGGCTGCCACTGTTCAGGCAGGATGGGTTTCACAACGCCGCCGTATCGGGTGCAAAGCTCCTCGACCGTGGCCTGGGCGGTGGCATAGCTGCTGAAACGCCAGCGTTTGCGCTTCACCGGCTTGTCGAGGACGTAGGAAACCTCGGCAAGGATGAGACGGGTCTCCCACTCATCGAGTCGGTCTTCATCGACAAATTACTGCTAGGAATTTGCTTTTCATCCCTTCCGCATCCTTGGCACCCTTAGGCCGGGGAAGGAGGGGGTTCAGCGGCGACGGGGAGGATACCGAAGAGTCCACCAAGGATTCCGGCGAGGCAGAGCAGGGGAGTAAAGAGCGTATTCAATTTTTCAGGGGAGCTTTCGTTGTTTTTGGGACCGCTGGTAGGGCGAACCGTCCTGGTGAGC
>JBDNIL010000044.1:0-7422 GCA_041688355.1 Verrucomicrobiales bacterium
AAATGCGCCCCGGAGATGCCGTGCCAGAGATGCCCGTTCACCGTGTTGATGAAAAACAGCTCGCCGTGGCGGTCCCAGTCATGTCCCCACGGATTCGTGGTGCCATGGGTGACCATCTCGAAGACTTTGCGTTGCGGATGAAAACGCCAGATGCCGCCCTTCATCGGGATGCGCTCCGCGTCGGGAGTGCCGGGCACTCCGACTCGTCCGGGGCAGGAGTGACCGACCCGCCCGTAGAGCCACGAATCCGGCCCCCATCGCAGCCCATTCGCGAAGTTGTGGTAGTTCCCCTCGGCCACGGTGAACCCGTCGAGCACAACGATGGGTTCGCCATCGGGCACGTCGTCGCCGTCCGCATCGGGGATGAAAAGCAACTGCGGCGGACACATCAGCCAGACGCCGCCGCGCCCCACCTCCACGCTCGTGAGCACGCTGACTTTGTCGGTGAAGACCGTCCGTTTGTCCGCCTTGCCGTCCCCGTCGGTGTCTTCGAGGATGAGGACCCGGTCCCGCATCGAGAGGTCGAAGCGAGTCTGCCGCTCGGCGTAGGTGTAGTTCTCGGCGATCCAGAGTCGCCCGCGCCCGTCCCAGGTCATCGCGATGGGATTCTGCACCTCGGGCTCGCAGGCGAACAGATTCGCCGTGAACCCCCCGGGCAGATCGAACATCTTCAAAGCCTCCCCGGCCGCGGGAGGCCGCGCGTTTTTATCAGGCTCGCTGTTGCGGATTTCGGGGAATTCATCCGCGCGGACGGCCGAGAGCAGGAGAATGGAAAGAAGAAATGGGAGGGGAAATTTTATCATCATGTCAGGGCGGAGGCGCGATTCACTTCAGATACATCTCGAGTTGCTTACGCTGCTCATCGGTGAGCGGGAGGAATTCGATCTGCACCTTCGGTAAGTCGGCACGGAGCGACTCGATCTCCGCAGCGGAGATCTCCGTTTTCGTGATCTTGAGTTTTTCCAATAGCGGCAGCGATCCGAGCCGGCGCAGAGCCTCGAGGCTGAATCGTGATTCGCCGATCTCGAGAAAGGTGAGGGACTTAATCGTCGCAATGGTCCCGAGAGAGTCATCGCTCAGCGAGAGCGGTCGTCCCTGCCCCGGCAGGCGCTGACCGAGCATCAGCGTGCTGAGGTGCGGCAAAGTGGCGATGTAACTGTTTCCCGCCTCGGTCTGGTAGGTGTGCCAGGTCCGCAGTTCCTGCAGCGTGGTGATCTTTGCGATCGCGGCAAAGCCATCGTCCCCCATCGACATCCCGGCGACGGTGAGCTTCTCCAGATTCGGCAATGCCGACCACGCCGCAAAGCCCTCGCCGGTGAATCCCTCCATGCGGAAGGAGAGGTGGAAGAAAGAAACCGACCGCAGGCTCGTGCAACCCGCCATCACGCGAAGTCCGGCGTCGCTGAGTTGAGCCCCGTCAGCGGAGAAAGATTCGAGATTTTTCAGTCGCAGCAACTGAGGGACGGTGGCATCATTGAGCCCGCCCGCCTTTCCGTAGACGGTGATCTTTTTTAATCCGGCGAGTCCGCCGATGGCTTCCCACTGCGGCGTCCCGAGACCGCTGCTGTCACGGAACTCGATCTCCCTCACGACACCGTCGGCACGGACGACCTTGCCCCCGAGACCCTCGAGCAGCACCGCCGTCGCGGTGTCGTCGGCGCGCGTGGAGAGGGCGGCAAAAAGAAGGACAAGAATGAGAGATCCGGGACGAGGCATTCCTTACTTGGAGAGCAGGACCGGAAAAAGACAAGCTTTTGCTGTGGCACGATCTTTCGCTTGAAAAGTAGCATCGGCATCCTGCCGATGGCCGTCAGGGGAAGATCGAGGGAATGCCGTAGTGATCGGCGACCTCCTCCATCGCGCTCGCCGCCCGGGAAAATTTACCGGCCTGCAAGTCGGCAAGAAAAGGCTCGCTGATGGTGTAGACAAAAATGATATCGGTCTCCGGATTCGCCTTCCAGGCCTGGCGCACGATGCCCTCCATCGCCTGATGGATCTGCTGCGGCGCGGCACCTCCGTCATTGACCGCGAACTCTACAAAGAGCAGATCGGGCTGATACGCCAGGACATCCTGACCGAAACGAAAAACGCCGAGGTCAGAACCCGTCCCGCCGATCGCGGCATTGATCTCGGTCCATTTCAGATCCGGATATCTTCCCTGAAGAAGTTCGAGCGACTTCACCCTCCAGCCCGGGGCCCCGTGATGCTGCCGCCGAGGTAGGCGACACGGATTTCTTTCCCCGCGCCGGACTCGATCTTTTGCAGCACATTCGGAATGCCGCCGCGCCCGTGGAACTCGACCGCCTCGCGACGGGGGTAGTCGTCCTGCGCGGAGAGGAGCGTGAGAAACGACGCGACAAGGGCGATCGCGGAGAGGGATTTTCGGATCATGGGGAGTTTGTGAAAAAATCGAATTAGTCCTTGAGCCGCTCACGGTTTTTATTGATCACGTCCAAGTAAATGAGGGCCCGCTGGCCCGGATCTTTGCTGGAGCTGATGGGAGCCTGCGCCACCGCCTCGCGATCAGCCGTAGCTAAAAGGGCGAGAATTGCGAGACCCAACAGGGTCGGACGAGGGAGCAGAGACGGTGTGCTCAGGTTCATGGGGAATTGTGCCTCAGGTGCGATGAACTGGCGAGTTCTTTCCAGTGAGCGCATTTCCGCCGCATGCGCCGCACACGATCCTGTGCCATCATTCCCCCGACATGAAAAAGTTACGCTTTACCCCTCTCTTCACCCTCGCCGTCCTCGCACTCACCACCCTCGCCTCGGCCGAGACGCGACACGTCTACTTCGGCACGGGCGGAGCGGGTGCGGAGGGCATCTACCGGGCGACCTTCGACACGGAAACCGGGAAGCTGACGCCTGCGGAACTCGCGCACAAGATCAACGGCCCCGGCTTCCTCACGCTGCATCCTGACGGGACAAAACTCTACGCGGTCGCCTCGCAGGAGAAAGAGGGCGGCGTCGCGGCCTATCGCATCGGGGCCGGCGGAGCGCTCGAGTTTTTCCACTTCGAACCCACCGGCGACGGCGGGGCGGCTCATGTCGCGGTGCATCCCTCGGGAAAATTTCTCCTCACGGCGCAGTATGGCGGCAACTCGGTCTCGTTCCTGCCACTCGATAGCGAGGGCAAACCCGGCACCGCCACGGTGACAGAACACGAGGGCGGCTCGGGTGTGGTCGAGGGCCGGCAGAAGGCGCCTCACCCGCACTGGTGCGGTTATTCGCCGGATGGAAAATACGCCTTTGTCCCCGATCTCGGCATGGACGGCATCGTCATCTACGCGATCAATCCTGACAAGACCGCCATCACGAAACACGGCTTCGCCGCATCGGTCCCCGGAGGCGGCCCCCGCCACATGCGCTTCTCGAACGACGGGAAATTCATCTACCTGCTCAACGAACTGAGCCTCTCGGTGAGTGCTTTCTCATGGGATGCCGCGAGCGGCACGGCGACTCTCCTCTCCACCACGCCCGCTCTCAGCGAAGAGGCCAAGGCGGCCGAGGGCTTCAACTCCGCCGCCGAGATTCTGGTGCATCCGGCAGGGCCCTTTGTTTACTCGTCGAACCGCGGACACGATACGGTCACGGCCTATAAAATCGGCGATGGCGGAGCCGCGCTCGAGGTCATTCAGGTCCAGCCCATCCGCGGTGCTTTTCCCCGCAATATCAACCTCGATCCCACCGCCAAATGGCTCCTCGCGGCGGGGGCCGACTCGAACACGATCGCCGTTCACGCGGTCGCTCCCGGGACCGGTCTGCTGACCTACCAGCGCGGTTCGGTGATCAATGTCCCGGCACCGATCTGTATTTTGTTCGGACCGGGGGAGTGAGGTTGGTCCATGTGATGACTTCCCCGGTGGCGACGCACCGCCGGGGCTCTCTTCGGGTAGTGCCGTAGGCGCCTTGCCGGAATACCTGCGTCTTTGCCGGACCGCGGGCGTCCCGCCCGCCCTGGCATGCAACCTCCGGGCTGGTGAAGCGGGCGGGACGCCCGCGGTCCGGCTCGTCCAATGCACCGTAATGAACCCGTGACGTCATCAATCATCCTCGTGCAAGCGACAACGATCATCGCCTTGCCGGAATACCTGCGTCTTTGCCGGACCGCGGGCGTCCCGCCCGCTCTGGCATGCAACCGCCGGGCTGGTGAAGCGGGCGGGACGCCCGCGGTCCGGCTCGTCCAATGCACCGTAATGTAACGCGTGCTTCGCCACGGTTCACAGGCTTCCCGGGCCCTAATCCCGTGGCATTCGGGTCAGCCCTCACTCCGTCAGCGACTTCCCTATCTCGCGCAGCCCTTCCGGAGCATGCTTCCTGACTTTGCGATCGTAGGTGACGAGCCCGTTGATCTCGCCTTCGACGTCAGTCGTCTGGGTGTAGATCCCGGCGGCGATACCCTGTTTTTTCAAATCGATGAGGATACGGATCGATTCCCGGTAGCGCTCGAGCCACTCGGCTTTGTCTTTGGGCAGACCGCCGTAGCCCCAGTTGTTCGTGTTGGGATTCCAGAGATGTCCCTCGACGGGGAAACCGTGTCCGCCGAACTCCCCGACGACTTTGACGAAGCGGTCGAATCGTCCGGCTTCTCCGAGCTCAAAGGGGAATCCGGGATGCGGGTAGCGATGTTCATCGACGAGGTCTCCGGCGGGAAACCAGTTGCCACCGCTCGCGACATTGACCTGCCGGGTCGGGTCGTGCTGCGTGAGCCATTCGCCCACCTCCATGGTGCGATGCTGGCCCCAGGCTTCGTTAAAGGGCACCCATTGCACGATGCAGGGATGGAACCCTAACAGGCCCACCATCGTCTCGAGTTCGCGCCGGTACTGGGCATGCGCCTCATCCGACCAGCTCGCCTCGGCGGGGTCGGGCTGGAGCCGCGTCCAGGCTGGACTGCTGCTCTCGCCCTCACGTTTTTTCCCGGTTCCGGAGCTGACCTGATCCTGCCACACCATCATGCCAAGGCGATCGCAGTGAGTGTAGTAGCGGCGCGGCTCGACTTTGATGTGTTTGCGGATCGTGTTGAAACCGGCGGCCTTGAGAAACTCGATGTCCGAGAGCATCGCCGCGTCCGAGGGCGGAGTTAGCAGCCCGTCGGGCCACCATCCCTGATCGAGGGTGCCCCAGTGGAAAATCGGCTTGCCATTGAGGTGGAGACGCAGATGTCCGTCGCTGTCTTTGGCGACGGTGGTTTCGCGGATGCCAAAGTAGCTCTCTACGACATCGCCCCCATACTCGATCCGCAGGTCGTAGAGGGTGGGGCTATCGGGCGACCAGAGCTTCGGATCCGGCACCTTGAGCTGCGACGGCAGAGCGGTGCCTTTCTCCTCGACGATCACTTTTCCCCGAGAGAAATGACGAGGCGGGTGGGGAGACTGATGTCCGGCCCGGCGAGTCCGGCGATGAGGGCGATGTTCCCTTCGAGAGTCGTCTGCGGATGGATGGATTGCAGGTGTGAGTCGGGCACTTCCTCCATCCACACGGTCTGCCAGATCCCCGAGACGGGCGTATACCAGATCCCGCGCGGATTGAGGACCTGCTTGCCGTGGAGTTGATAGCCGGTATCGGTCGCATCGGTGACGCGGACGAGCAGGGTGTTCTCCCCGTCTTCTATCGCTCCGCTGATGTCGAAGGAAAAGGGCAGATTCCCGCCGGTGTTCGAGCCGACTTCGACATCATTGACCCAGACGGTGCACTGGTAATCGACCGCCTCGAAGTTGAGGAGCAAACGCCTGCCTTCCTTTTTCGCGGCGGCGAAAGAACGACGATACCAGAGCGCGTCGTCGGGGGTGAAGCGCCGCTCCACTCCCGAGAGCGGAGCCTCGATCGCGAAGGGCACGAGGATCTGCCCGTCCCACTTCTCAAGCGGCGGAGCGGAGTCGGTCTTCGGCGTCACGGCGCAGTCCCAGAGCCCGTTGAGGTTCGTCCAGTTCTCGCGCCGCAGAGCGGGGCGCGGATACTCCTGCCAGACGTTTTCCGCAGTGACTTTTTCGCCCCACTCCGTCCGCATCGCGACCTTGGGAACGACGGCCGAGACGGCGTGGTTTAGAATCTTGCCGTTGAACTGGTTCGGCGTCTCATAGCTGCCGACGGCGTCGGGAATATCCTGACCGATATACATTCCCTTGACCGGCTGCTTCGGGAAAAGTCCGGGCGAGGCCACCCGGGCGACCTCGGTGCCATCGACCGAGAGGATCATGGATTCGGCGTTCAGCTCGGCGATGATGGTGACTTTTCCCGATACCGGAGACTCCGCCGCGAGCTCGGTGAGCTTGCCCGCGAGGCGCACGGCAAAAACGGGGCGGCCGTCTTTGAAGTGCAGGGCATACCCGAACTGATTCCCGCCGTGGGCAAGGACGACCCCGTGCGGTTTCGGATTCCGCATGGTCGCAGTGACAGTGAAAGGGCGGCCGCTCACCTGCGGCGGATCAGCGACCGGCTCGGGTGCTGCTGCCTTCGCCGACTTCGCGTCGCGCACCGGTGGCTGTCCCTCGGCCCGGGGATAGACTCCGACCCGGGTGGCCCAGGCCTCCCACTTCGCGGCGAGCGCTTTCACCTTTTCGGGCTTCGCGGCGGCGAGATTCTTCAACTCGGTGCGGTCCGCCGCGAGATCGTAGAGTTCCCATTGTTTCGCCTGCGTGCCGTCGGGCATGGCGACACTCTCGCCGACGAGTTTCCAATCTCCCTCGCGGATCGAGCCGTTCGTTTCGTGCTCGGCAAAAATGGCCTCGCCACGCTCGAGCGGAGCCCCGGTGAAGGCGGGTCGCAGGGAAATGCCATCGAGGGGCACGGTCTTTTCGCCCTTTCGCTCGGCCGGATAGGTCGCCCCGGAGACATCGATGAGAGTCGGCATCAGGTCGATGAGCTGAGCCGCATCGCCATACCAATTCTCACGTGGAGAAATCCCCGCCGGCCAATGCATGAAGAAGGGCGTCGCCGCGCCGCCTTCGTGGAGGTAGTGCTTGTAGAGGCGAAAGGGCGTGCTGCCGGCATTGGCCCAGGCTTCACCGTAGCTGTTGTCGTGTTGCTGGTTTCGCTTCGCGATATCGTAAAACTCACCCCGCCCTAACATTCCTCCCTCCTGACAGGCCCCGTTGTCGGAGAGGAAGAGGATGAGGGTGTTCTCGTAGGTGCCTTTTTCTTTGAGAAAGGCGACGAGCTTGCCGACATTCTGATCGACCCGATCAACCATGGCCGCGTAGACCGCCATCTTCAGGTCCAGCTCGTCGCGGGTTTTTTCATCGAGCGAGTCCCAGTCGGGGACGCCGGCGGTCTTCGGCGAGAGCGGCCACTTTTCCTCGATCAGGCCAAGCTCGATCTGGCGGCGGTAGCGATCCTCGCGCAACTTGTCCCAGCCTTGTTTGTATTTACCCCGATATTTCGCGATATCCTCCTCGTGCGCCTGGAGCGGCCAGTGCGGCGC
>JBDNIL010000342.1:0-3631 GCA_041688355.1 Verrucomicrobiales bacterium
GAGCTCGCGTTCCGTCTCGCCCAGTCCGAGGACTTCGCCTATCGCTGCGCGCGAGAAATCCTCATTCTTGACCTTCTCAATGTTATTCGTGCCGAGATCGTCTTCCGTGTCCCCGAAAAAGAGCGGCGCATCGCCACGCCCGCGGTCCACCCCGCCCCGCCCCGGAGCCATGCCCATTGCCATTCCCATGCCCGGCTGCATCGAAAGGTCATCCCCCATCGCCGGCAGCCCCTCGAGCGACCCGAGCGCACCCGATCCCTTCTGCAATTGTGCCTGCAGGGATTTCAATTGCTCGGCCGAGAGGCCGGAGAGCGTCTCCTCCCCGAGGCTGGACGGATCGAGCTCTTGCAACTGCTTCATGAGCGCCTCGTTCGCCGCGAGCCCGTTTCCGTCGAGGGCCTCGAGCGCTTTCTGGAACTCACGGAGCTTCTCCGCCCGCGCTTCCTCACTCATCTGTTTGGAAAAACCTTTCAGCGCCGAGATATTGCGATCGAGAGCCGCCATCTCTCTGGCCATGTCCCGTAGCTGCCGCCCCAGATTGTCAGCGAGGGTGTCCGTCGCCTCGAGGCTGGAGTGACTGAACCACTCTTCTTCGGGCTGATCGCGGAGCTCCTCGATGCGGCTCTCGAGTTCTTCGATGGCGCTTTCTTCGATCAGATTCTCCTCTTCCAGCGTCGCGAGCCAGTCCTCCATCTGCTCCCATGCCCCCGGCTCGACCGGAGCGGCAAGATCACCGGCAAGCGCCTCCTTCACCGGCACATACCAGGCCGCTGCGACGAGAGCCAGAGCCAGCAAGGCCGGGAGCAGCGCGCGACCGTAGAGCCAGCGGAAGGCCGCCGCAGAGCGGTCCTCGACACTCGCCGGCCACGGGCCGACCCGCGCATAAGCTGTAGTGAGGCGGTTGTGCAATTGAAGCCGATCATCGAGCCGCACGAGGCCCTCCTCGAGTCCGATGTAGCGTCGGCGGCTGAGAATCCAGGCGACGAGAGCGAGCACAAGAACTATGCCGCCCAGACTGCCAGCGACCACGGGCAGAGTCAGGAGCGATGCCGCATAGGTTCGCGCCGCAAGGATCACCAGAGCAAAAACCACGAGAGAGACCACCACCAGCGCGTTAAAACGATCCAGCCACCAACCGAGATTCACCCTCCGCGCCAGAGAAGCAGCGCGCCGGGTCCAGAAGCGTTCCTGAGCGGTGGGATTCATTTCCCGAAAGCCTAGGATAATCCCGTGTCATACGCAAGGCCGGACGCGGAACGGGCCCGGATCAGGGAACCACGAATGGAACGAATCTTACGAATGAGGCAGCTGCCCCGCATCCGTGACGAGGTCGGAGGCTTTCGCACTGCGGGCCGGGGGAGTAGCGGAACTTGCCAAAGTTCCTCTGGGCGTGGGATGATTCGGTTCTGACGAATCAAACGGGATCGCGAAGGCCGCTATTGCCAACCAAAAATGTCATCTAACGCGACTCTTTTAATTACACGATTCGGAGAGATTGACATCAATCGAATGTCGGATCTGTGTCCTAAAAAATTAGGATAGGATCAAGTCAGTGAAACATGACCGAACATTCCGGCCTCACAGAGGCCGGCTACAGGTCGCGCCGCACCCCGGCGCTCCCAACCTGCCGCCGAACCTCTTCCATAAGCTCCGCCAGCTTCATCGAATCTTCATGCCGGTGAGTCGGACTTTCAATGAGTCCTTGGTCGAGCGCCTCCATGACCGCCCGGATCTCAGCCCCGACCATGCCGCCTGAATCGTTTCGATAGATCTCTACCACTTCCCCGCCTCTCAACAAGGTCGCTTCAGTAGCAGCGTGAAACAACGGGATCTCGATCCTGCCTTCGGTCCCGAAGATGCTTGCCGACATCGCCTCCGGAGTTTCGAAAGAACAGGTCATCGCCGCCGAGGCACCCGAGGCGTGGCGGGTAATCATCGCGACCGAGCCCTCCACCCCCGTCCCCGTGAGAGAACCCGTTGCGAAGATTTCCTCCACCTCGCCGAGGAGGTAACGGGTAAGGTGCAGCGGATAAATGCCGACGTCGAGAACCGCCCCGCCACCGAGCGCCGGATTCATGAGCCGGTCTTCCGGATCGGAGGGGCCTTGAAAGCAAAAGTCAGCCCTCGCCAGTTTGAGATCGCCGATTTTCCCTTCATCGATCCATGCCTTTGCCCGCTGGATCGCGGGCAGGAAGCCGGTCTTCATCGCCTCCATTAAAAACACTTTTTCCCTAACTGCTAACTCAATCAGCGCCTTCGACTCCTCAGGGCGATGACTGAGCGGCTTTTCGCAGAGGACTGCCTTCCCGGACCGGATTGCGGCGCCCGCCACGCCCGCATGAAAAACGTGAGGAACGACCACGTAGACAATATCGACTTCGGGATCTGCAAAGAGTTCGTCATAGTCCCCGTAGGCTTTTCGAAATCCGTATTCCTTTGCAAACCCGGCCGCCTTTTCCAGATCTCGTGAGGCGACCGCGACAAGACCGGCGCGCTCCTCTTTCGCGAGTTCGGCCGCAAATTCGCGGGCGAAACGTCCCGGACCGATCAGTCCCCACCCGTAGGTATTTGCATCGCTGACCATGTCAGACGGGTCGCCGAAAGACGGGGTTTACTCAACTCTGAATGACGACGAAATAGTTTTTGAGACGATCATCGCCCCCCTCCTTCCCCGGCCCGGGGGTGACAAGGATGCGGGAGGGGTGAAAAAGGAAATTCCTGCAATTGATTGAAGCGCCCCCCACCCGCGCAGAGTCCTTGCCATTCCCTCGCGACGGGCGCTATCTTTGCGATCTGGAACCGCATCACCCCGGTGTCCCCCGCCCCAATGCCCGCGACCTCATCTCCCCGCATCCTTGTCATCCTCAATCCTGCCGCCGGGCAGGCCGATGCGGAAAAAACATGGCCACAATCGAGAGCGCACTCAGCGATGCCGGAGCCGGTTTTAAAATCGAGCAGACTGCGGGCGAAGACGATGCCCTGGAGTGGGCGAAAGGCGCGACGGGCTACGACAGGGTCCTCGTCGCCGGAGGGGACGGTACCGTTATGGAAGTGATCTCGGGCATGATCAAAAATCCCATGCCCGTCCCCATCGGGATCCTGCCGCAGGGCACCGCCAATCTGCTCACCCGCGCCCTCGCCATCCCCATCGTTCTCGAAAGAGCCCTCGCGCTCGCCATCGCGGACGGCGTGGCCGTCGATGTCGATCTCGGTTATCTGCCCGACCGGGACAGCTACTTCGCCATCGTCGCCGGCTCGGGCTGGGACGCCCAACTCATCGCCGACGCCTCCCGCAAGATGAAGGACAAGCTGGGATTTTTCGCCTACGTCGTCACCGGGATCCAGAGCCTCTTTTCCCTGAAATCATCAAACGTCGAAGCGATCATCGACGGCATACCCTATCAGTTCCGCGCCCATACCCTGGTGGTTCTCAATGTCGGTGAGATTCCCGGCACTCCGGTGTCGGTCGGGGACAATGTCAGCCCGCACGATGGCACCCTCGATCTGCTCGTAGCCTCGAACAGCTCCCTCTGGGGAATCGTGAAAATCATCTTTCGTCTGCTCACGAAACAATTCCACGGCGGTTCGGAGCTGCGCTACATCAGGGCGTCAAAGCTCCAGCTCACGGCCA
>JBDNIL010000045.1:0-43494 GCA_041688355.1 Verrucomicrobiales bacterium
AATGGAATTTGCATTCTCGGACCGGGTCCCCGTCGGCAGCGAGTGCCGGCGGGTGTTGATGGAGGAAGTGGAAGGGGCGATCTCTCAACTCGCGCACTTCAACGAGAATCCTGATGTCGCGATCCACGAGACACGCAAGCACAACAAGCGGCTCCGCAGTGTCCTCCTCCTCGCCCGTCCCGTCCTCGACTCGGGCGATCTCTCGCAGGCCAATCGGCTCATTCGCGACGCCGCCCGCCTTTTCTCCGACGCGCGGGATGCCCTCGTCGTGCAGGAGACCTGCGAGAAGCTCGCGGCCCATTCCCCGAACGAGTCTAAAAAAGCCTTCCGAACCATCCTCAGCGCCCTCGACGCGCGTCACACCGCGCTGCTGCACGACGAAGAACTCCCCTGCAAAATCTCCCGGGCCTCCGGCGATTTTCGCGAGGCGGGCGAAGTGATCGGGCGATGGGACTGGGGTCAGGTTACCTACGAAGAAGTCTTCAGCGCCGTCGTCTCGAACTACCGGACCGGAGCAATGGACTTCGAAAAAGCCCGCGCCTCCCGGGATCCCGAAGAGTGCCACGACTGGCGCAAGCGGGCCAAGTATCTCTCCTACCATCTCACTCTCCTCACCCCGCTTGATCCGCTCGGGATGGGGGATTGGGCTGTCAGTGCCGGTGAATTGGCCTCCTCTCTCGGCGAGCTTCACGACCTCGCCGTCTTCGAATCTGCGATCGGCGACGGGTCAGACTACGGGATCTCCGAAAAGGCAGCCCGCGCGATCAAGAAACTCTCGGCGAAACGCAGCGCCGAGCTCGAGGACCTCGCTTTTGAGGCGGGGAAAGTTATCTACCGCGACACCGCCGAGGAGTTGCATCTCAGGTTCGCGAGGATGGTCGGAGCGATTGCGTGAGATTGCCTGTAGCCGGTCTCTGCGAGGCCGGATGGACGCGCAATCCACCTTCCGCAAGGCTGTAAGCTGGCCTCTGCGAGGCCGGGATGGGCGTGCAATCCACTCTGAACGCCCAACGCGGGGTCACAGACCCCACCTACAAGCTTTCGCCGCGCTGTCGCAACCCTGTAGCTGGCCTCTGCGAGGCCGGGATGGACGCGCAATCTACCCTTAGCCGGGGCGCTTGGTGCTTTTGAAGGCCACGTTGGCTGCCCAGCGAAACCACGAAAGGAACCCGAGATTTCGCTTAAAAATTATTGACTCAGGCGGTTAAATCAGGCGACTCTTGCCACTTAGGGTCAGTGACCGAAACGAAGACACGCGTCCAAACTCACCGAAGATGCACTCAAATCGGCACTTACTCCCGCTTCTCCGGCGATTTGTCGCGGCTCTTCTGCTCTGCACGGTTCTCTCGGGCTTTGGCACCGCAGTTGATGGGAGCGAAACCACCCGGAAATGGGAAGAACTGCGGGAGAAATTCGACACCGCCTCCTCTGAAATCCGCTCGAAGTTCGGAAAAGACCGCTCCGATCTCGGTGAGAAATTCGTGGGCGCGCTTCAGAAACTGGAGGCGGTTTTGCAGGAAAAAGGAGCACTCGAGGACCTGCTCACCGTTCGAAAAGAACGAGAGTTGTTCGTCAAATCGGGAGCTTTGGGCTCGGATGGCATTCCTGACCTGGGTCGTCTCAGGACGCTCTACACGGAATCCCGCGCCCCCATCGACTCGGGCGAAAAGGAGGAGACCGTCCGGCTGATGGAAGCCTATCTCAAGCAATTGGAAACGCTACAGCCCGAGCTTACCCGAGCCGGGGAGATCGAGACCGCGGTCGTGGTAAAGAACGAGGGGGAACGGATCCGACGCAGCATCAAAGACGAGAGTGCTCCGGTAGCCGGATTGATTCCGGAGGCGGCGACTTCCGCCGCCCTGGCAATGCTCCAATCTATACCCGACATGAATCATGCTCCCGTGGGCGTCGACATCTTCAAGCTCGAGAAATGGCCGCCCAAAGTGACCCTTCCCCAAGCCAACTACCGGATCGAAGGAACCCGCTATCAGGGTGATGAGATGGGGCGTGAAATTCTTTTGTTGCCGGGTTCGGTCTTTCGTGGAGCGGACAAACAGGCCCGCTGGATTGCGGGGAGAGCGACCCTCGTCGCCCGTGAAGTAGCGTTCGACGGATTTACTTTCCAGGCGGATCTCAGCAGCCAGCTCTTTTTTGTAAAATGCCATTTCAAGGACATGAATGTGGGGAAAGCCGGTCCCTGGTCCTCGGGCCGGTTCATGACCCGCTGGCAGTTTCGTGAATGCCGGATCGAAGGGTCCTTCACGGAACAGTGGAATTCGAGGCACTTCGGATTGCAGATGGTGAATTGCCATGTGGAACGGGTGGAGTTCCCCTCGATCGAATACGACAAGGGGGACGAACCCTCCGAGGTCGCCGGACAGGACTGGGCCATGGTGAGAAACACACACTTCCGCAAGTGTGTCATCCCGGTGAGCGTGCTCAGCCTTCTCGATGATTGCTCCTTTGCAGAGTGTCGATTTATCGACGACCCAAGCCCCGTGGCCTTTGCCACGAGGATCACCCGGACTATTTATCTCGAGGATTGCCAATGGGATGTGAAAGCGCTACCGACCGAGTTTGTCGTTGAGCAGAAGAAAATTTCGGAGATGCCGTGAGCAGGGGAGGACATTTGCTCAAGCTGGCAAAGGAGCCCTCACTGCAATTGGCGACACTGGACAAGAACATTCCCGGCGCGCTTCTCATTTCCTAAATCGCCTGACTCAGAGGGGCCGAGCGCGATCCCGGCTACATCACTCGCAAGCCCAGCGTTTCCTCACAATCCGAATTCGAATCGTTAGGAAATACATCACCATCAACGGTATAGGGTCGTCATTCTCCCGAGGTCCGTGGACGCACCCGACGAGCAAACAAAATGGATCGTGGTTTCGCGATCAAGGATAGCCTTTGTCCGGAAACGGAGGATGTTACCCAGAAACAAGATGCTCTCTGAAGCTCCCGGATCGAGCTCAGAACGAAACACTCCCGTCGCGAACTCTGCCGTGACATTCTTTCGGCTCCTGGAACCGATAGTGTAGACTTTCGTGGCGCTTTCGTAATTGATCGTACTCCTGGCACGGAGCGCGACTGTTCCCCTAGTGGATCCATCGTTTGCCGTGATGTAGTCGAGGCTTCCAACACGCGAGGCATTATTGCGGATGGTCTGCGTGCCAACGAGACCAGCGCGTCCGCCCGCTTACAGATGATCGTGCGTTTTTCGGAACCAGTAGACGCAGAAGTCCGCCATGCCGGGAACTTCCTTGTAGGCTTTGCGAACCCGCGTCACATATTCAGCACCATACTCGGGCTTTAACCGTTTCGCCCCGAGATACGGCGGATTCCCCACAATCGCATCGGCCCTCGGCCACTCCGTAAACAGCGCGTCGGCGCAGAGTATATTCTTATCGAGGTTGTCGAGCGGCAGCGGATTCTCCAGCACGAGAAGGCCATCGCTGTCCTGTAGCTTGGCGGCCTCTCGCACCTCTTGCTCTTTGGCGAGCATCAGGGTGACTTTGGCGAGCTCGAAGGCGAAGGGCTGGATGTCGATGCCGTAGAATTGGTGAATGGAGACGACGGACTCGAGGGGCTCGCCTTTGCTGATCTCGGAAAGGCGGAGGAGGATCTCGCGCTCGAGCCGGTTCAGCTCGCGGAAGGCGACGTAGATGAAATTGCCGGAGCCGCAGGCGGGATCGAGCACCCGAAAGAGCCGCAGATCGCGCAGGACTTCCTTCAACTTGCCGACTTTGTCCCAGGCGGCGGCCATCTTCTCGCGCCAGGGACAGACGATGGTGGGTCCGACCACTTTGTGGATGTCGAACTCGCTCGTGAAGTGGGCGCCGAAGGCGTGGCGCTCGTCGGCGTCCATGCTGGACTGGAAGAGGGTGCCGAAGATCTCGGGCTTCACCATGGACCAATCGAAGTCGGCGGCCTCCGCGAGGGTGGCGATCTCGGCAGGGGTGAGGTCAATGGGATCGACCTCGGCGAAGAGTCCGCCATTAAAATAGGGCACGCCCTGATACCGGCCACCGCGGGCGGGCGTCTCGGTGTTCATCTGGCGGAAGAGTCCGCCGAGCAGGTCGTAGGCACTGCCCCCGGCGTCGCTGCACTCGTTGACGAGCTTCGTGAAAAGAGAGTCGGTCAGCAGGTGCATGTCCCCGGAAACGAGGGTGACGAGGACCTGGAGGACGAAGCGCTGCGCTCGCGCCTGCTCGTCGCCGCGCTCGCGGAGGGAATTGAAAAGCTCGGCGAGTTTGGCAGCGGCTTTGCGGGTGACGTCGACACGATTGTTATTGAAGAGAGGTTTGCCGGGTTCGGGCAGGAGGAAGGCGAGGGCGCTGGCGCAGATCGGCTGGGGCGATCTTGTCGACGGGATCGAAGAGTTGCTGATTGAAGTCGTAGATCCAGAGTTCGTCGAAGTTGCAGAGGATGACGCAGGGAGGGCGGTGGGGGACGATGTTGGTCCAGTAATCGAAGATCTGGTCGTAGTAGCGCTCGAGCTTCTTGCCGCGCGATTTCATCTCGATGAGGACCCGCTCGGGCCGGAGGAGGTCGATATAGTTCTTGCCCTTGGGACCGCCCTTTTTGGCCACGCGAGTCTCGCGGGTGGCTCCGGCTTCCTTCACCCCGGCATGGCCGAGGGCGCGGAAGAGATGATCGAGGAAGTCGGCGGCCTCGCCCTTTTCGTCGCCAGTGAGATGGGTCTCGACGTGGGTGACAAATTCGGCAAGGGCGGCGGCGGGATCGGGTATGGCGGAGTGTGGCGGCTGGGCCGGTGGAGGTCAACGGTGGGCTGCGGAGAAAACGCGGCAACTTCAGCGAGTCAGCAGGCCTTCTAACGTAATTCCAGAGATGGCGAACAGACCAATGGGAGTCCCTCTCTCACCCCGCCAACTCCTCCAGCAACGCGCGATTCAACCGAATCCCGCCTTCAAAATTCGACACCGTAAAGCTCTCGTTCGGTGCGTGGATCTGGCAGTCGGGCAGGGCCAATCCGAGGAGCAGCGAATCGACCCCGAGGATGTCTTTTATCGCCTGGATAATGGGAATGCTGCCGCCTTCGCGAATGAGGCGCGGTTCGCCGGAAAAGGCCCGCTGCAGGGCTCGCTGGGCCGCTTTCCCATGGGTGGAATGCGGGTCCATCACGTAGGCGGGACCGTAGTGGCCGAGTTCGACCTCGATGCGGCAGGAGTCGGGGCAATGGGCTCTCAAATGCGCGGCGGCGAGAGCAAGGATCTCCTGCGGATTCTGGTCGGGGACGAGGCGGAAGCTGAGCTTGGCCATGGCTGCACGCGGGATCACGGTCTTGGAGCCTTCGCCCTGGTAGCCGCCGCCGATGCCGTTGACCTCGGCGGTGGGACGTCCCCAGCGCTGCTCGAGGGCGGTGTAGCCGGCCTCGCCCCAGAGCCCGCGGACTCCGGTCTCGGCGATGGTGGCGGCATTGCCGTCGGGGAGGGCGGCCCACATCTCGCGCTCCCAGGGCTCGAGATCGATGACGGAATCGTAGAAGCCGGCGATCTGCACTTTGCCGAATTCATTGTGCAGGGTCGAGACGAGACGCGCGACCATCGTGGCCGGATTCGGGACCGCACCGCCGTAGACGCCCGAGTGGAGGTCGAGGGTGGGGCCGTGGATTTTGAACTCGAGGCAGGCGATGCCGCGGAGGCCGTAGGTCATCGTGGGGATGCCGGGGGCTATCATGCCGGTGTCGGAGACGGCGCAGACGTCGCACTTGAGCGAGTCCTTATGCATCTCGAGGAAGGGCGCGAGGTTGGGCGAGCCGATCTCTTCTTCGCCTTCGAGGAGGAAGATGACGTTCACGGGGAGTTCGCCTTTTTCCTTCAGGGTTTCCTCAACCCCGAGGATGTGGGAGAAATGCTGGCCCTTGTTATCCGTCGCGCCGCGGCAGTAGATTTTGTCTCCGATGAGGGTCGGTTCGAAGGGCGGGGTGCGCCACTCGGCAACGGGATCGACGGGCTGGACGTCGTAGTGACCGTAGATGAGGACGGTGGGGCGTCCCGCTTTGACCTCGCTGCGGGCGACGATGATGGGATGCCCGGGTGTCTCGTGCAGCTCGGGTTTGAGCCCCATGCGGGTGAATTTATCGATGAGAAATCCGGCGCATTTTCTGACATCGTCACGGTGGCGGCTGTCGGTGGAGATGCTGGGGAAGCGGAGGAACTCGAAGAATTCGGTGAGTTGGGGAGACATGGGTCAGGAGTCAGGAGTCAGGATCTTAATCCTAATCTTAATCTTAATCGAGGGCCGAACGATGGATTAAGATTAAGATTAAGATTAAGATTAAGAGGGAATGGTGGAATCAGAGAATGCTGCCAGGTGTATACGTTGCAGCGCCTTCGGTGTTGGCGACTAATTTTTTGGTTTCGGCGATGAAGTGATCGATCTGGAGGCCGACGGCACCGGCGTTGGACTGGCCTTCGGTGAGGCAGGATTGGAGTTCGGCTGCCGTCATGCCGAGGCGGCCGTCGGCGGCGAGACGGTCTATGAGATCGTTGCCGGCGCTCTCTCCGGCACGGTAGGCGCGGGCGGCGGCGACGGCGTGCTCTTTGATGACTTCGTGGGCGGTCTCGCGTCCGATCCCGCGCTTCACGGCGGTCATCATGATGGTGGTGCTGAGGAGGAAGGGGAGATAATGGCGATTCTCGCGTTCGATCACGGCGGGATTGGCGTCCATCTGGTCAAGGATGGTGATGAAGGTCTCGAGGAGACCGTCGGCGGCGAAGAAAGCGTCGGGCAGCATGACGCGGCGCACCACGGAGCAGGAGACGTCGCCTTCGTTCCACTGATCCCCGGCGAGACCGGAGGCCATCGTGAGGTAGCCGCTAAGGATGGTTTTGAATCCGTTGACCCGCTCGCAACTGCGGCTGTTCATCTTGTGGGGCATCGCGGAGGAGCCGACCTGGCCTTTGGCAAATCCTTCGCCGGCGAGTTCGTGTCCGGCCATGAGGCGGAGCGTTTTGGCAAAGCTCGACGGGGCCGAGGCGATCTGATTGAGACCTGAGACGACCTGAAAATCGAGGCTGCGGGGATAGACCTGGCCGACATTGGTGAAGATCTTCGCGATGCCGAGGTGGGCGGCGATGCGGGTCTCGAGTTCGATGACTTTGACGGCGTCGCCATCGAAGAGGCTGAGTTGATCGAGCTGGGTCCCGACCGCTCCCTTGAGTCCGCGCACGGGGTAGTTTGCGATGGTCTCTTGGAGCTGATTGGCGGCGAGGAGAAGCTCTTCGCCGAACATCGCGAGGCGTTTGCCGTAGGTCGTGATCTGGGCGGCCACATTGTGGGTGCGGGCGGTGATGACGAGGTCGCGGTATTCGTCGGCTTTTTGGGAAAGACGGTGAAGGGCGGCGGCGGTGCGTACGCGGATGACCTCGAGTGCCCGGTAGACCTGAAGTTGCTCGACATTCTCGGTGAGGTCGCGGCTCGTCATGCCTTTGTGAATGTGCTCGTGTCCGGCGAGGTCGCAGAACTCTTCGATGCGGGCCTTCACATCGTGACGGGTGACCCGCTCGCGGGCGTCGATGGAGGTCAGGTCGATCTGATCGATGACGCTTTCATACGCGGCGATCGCGTCGGCGGGGATGTCGAGCCCGAGATCGCGCTGCGCTTTCATCACCGCGACCCAGAGCTCGCGCTCGAGTCGGACTTTTCCTTCGGGGGACCAGACCGCCTTCATGGCAGCAGTGGCATAGCGTTCAGCGAGGACGTTGGGGATCATTCTTGGAGGAGGAAAGGGGGAAAGGAGGAAAG
The DNA here is from genome assembly GCA_041688355.1 of Verrucomicrobiales bacterium. Lineage (GTDB taxonomy): Bacteria > Verrucomicrobiota > Verrucomicrobiia > Verrucomicrobiales > DEV007 > Arctic95D-9. The sequence continues at coordinate 7,765 of JBDNIL010000045.1, forward strand.
AAGTAGAGAAATAAAGAAGTAGAGGAGGCAGGAGTGAAAAGCTAAACAGCTAGCTCGCTAGCTCCCGCAGATAATCGAAGGAATAGATGCCCGTATTGTGTCCGTCGGAGAAGCGGAACTGGATCGCGTAGAGTCCGACGGGGACCCAGGCGGTCACGGTGACGCCGCTGAAGTCACGGCCGCGCTGGTTGCCGCCGATATCTTTGCCGAGGAGGTCACGCTCCCCCATGGTCTCGGCGCTGGGGGAGAGGGAGCGGAGCCGGTCCATCTTGCAATACGATTCCGCGCCGTCGTTCCAGCGGATCGCCACTTCGTCGCCGATGAGTTGGATTTCTTTGATGCCGGTCATGGAATAGGGGGAGAGGATGAGTAGCACGCCCCGGGGCGCGAGGCAACAGGGTATGCTGGGTAACCTGAGAGGGTTGGGTGGGGGCGGTTTTGTAGCTGGCCTCTGTGAGGCCGGGATGTGTGTCCACCGGGGAATTGGAGACACAAGGCTGCTACGACGTCCAATCCGGCCTCAGAGAGACCGGCTACAGGCGGGATGGACGAGCTTTATTAAATCGCAGCGTCCTTTGAAAAGTTCGTTTTTCGTCCTACGTTCCCGTCCCCCCTGTAAAACCCCAGACTTTATGAAGATCGCCAAGGATGGAATCCGCTCCATTGTAAAAATCGGCTACGACGGACGTGTCCACAAAACCTTCCGCGGGACGGATAATGACAAGCGTTTTGCCAACGAGGTGCGTGTCCTGAAGGTGCTCGAGGCGCGCGGCTGCGACTTTGTCCCGCGGCTCCTCGAGAGCGATCCCGAGACTCTCACGATCGTGACGACGAACTGCGGTGCCCCGGCCGAAGCCACTATCAGCGATGGCAAGGCGGCCGAGCTCTTCGAAATGCTGGAGCGTGAATATGGGATCGTCCACGACGATCCTTTTTCGCGAAACATCACCTACAACGCCCGCCAGGGTGTCTTTTGCATCATTGATTTCGAGTTGGCGCAGGTGAAGGAGGACCCGCAACATCGCTGCGACGATGAGGAAGCCCATCGCACGCTCGAATGGTGCGGATTCACCCGCGACGGAAAGCGCAAACCGGGGAACCAGGATGCGCTCTCGGTTTTCTCCTCGGAAAAGGGCTGGGTCAACAGCGCCGAGCTCTGTGGTGCGCAGTCCATCGATGACAACGGTCTGATCTTTGCGGTGAGCGACGGCATGGGCGGTCCGGCGGCCGGGGATGTCGCGAGTGCTCTCGTGGTGCGCGAGTTGCGGCGATTCCTGCCGGCGATGATGGGGGACTTCCATGGAGCGGGCGATCCCGAGACGCTCCTCGTGGCCGCAGTGAAGTCGCTCCACGAATACGTGAGCCGTGTCGGGCGGCATGATCCGAAGCTCATGGGCATGGGCGCGACGGTGGTCTGCGGCCTTTTTTACCGCACTAAAGTGTATTTCGCCCATGTCGGGGACAGTCGTTTTTACCAGTTCCGAAACGGCGAGCTTACTCAACTGACCTACGATCACACCTACGTGGGAGCCCTGTTCCGCTCTGGCAAGCTGAACGAGCGCGAGGCCCGCACGCATCCGCGACGGAATGTGCTGCAGCAGGCCATCGGCGGAGGCTGTCAGATCCTGATCCCGCAGGTCTCCTCGGCTACGATAGACGAAGGCGACTGGTTTCTGATCTGTTCGGACGGCATAACTGACGGGCTCTGGAACAAGAATATCGGCCGTTGTTTTGCCGAGGCCGAGGAGAATGACACTCCGGTCGAAGAGGTCGCTCAGCGCATGCTCGACTGGTCCACGGACGAAGCGGGCGGGGACGATACCACGCTGTTCGTACTGCGCGCGGCGAAGAAGCCGGCACCGAAGTCACTCGATCCCGCGTAGCAGCATCACGGCGTTGCGACCGTTCTTTTCCCACTGCTCGCGGCGGCGCTGCGGCAGGTGGTCGAGGTCGCGGCTGCGGGTGAAGCCGGCTCTCTCGAGGTAACCGGCGGCCTGGGTCGAGAGGGCGAAGAGATTCGCGTAGTCGAGCTGCTTTGCCCGGTCGATCGCCGCCCCCACGAGAATGCTACCGTAGCCCTGGCCGGTGTGGCCCTTTTTCACGTAGAGGCAGGCGAGTTCTGCCTTGCCCGAATCGGGATAGGGGTGCACCGCGACACAGCCGACGACGTTACCATCGATCTCGAGGACGATGTAGTCTTCGATCGCGCTCTGGATGTCGGACCGGCTCCGCTCGATGAGCTGCTCGTCCTCGATCGCCCGGTGGATGAGCAGGTAAAGCTCGTCGATGTCGGCTCGTGTCGCTGGGCGGACTTTCTGATAGGCGTCGGAGTAGACCATCAGCCCGACCCCTTCGTTGCTGAAAAGCTCGGAAAGGAGGGCGTCTTCGCTACGGCTGCTGATGAGGTGGACGCGCGGCACTCCGTCACGGGTGGCGCGGGCGGCATGGCGGAGCTTCGAACTCATGCCCACGGAGAGTTCGGGATGGGTCTCGATAAAAGAAAGGGCATCGTCGCCCGACCACTGGTGCTGTCGGTCGGGCGAGACGGCGCGCGGGTCGTCGGTTGAGACAAAGATGACCTTGGCGGCGTCGAGGGCGGTCGCGACCTCGCGGGCGACGGCGTCGGAGTTCACCCGCAGGGTCTGTCCGTCCGCATCGAATCCGAGCGGAGGCACGACCGGGAGGATATCCTGATCGAGGAAACTCTGAAGGACGCTGCTGTCGATCTTCTCGATCGTGCCGGTGAAACCCGCGTCGACGCCCTTGATGATGCCGGCGGGGTGGGCGTGGATCGCATTGGCTGTCGCGGCCTTGAGCTTCACTGTGGTGAGACTCTGCATGACCGCGTTGCTGAGCCGGGTGATGGCGTCCATGCTCACCTCCAGCGTCGCTTCGTCGGTCACCCCGGTGCCGTCGATGTTGGAAAGAGGGACGTTCCTTTTCGCCCCGAGCGCCTCGATCTGGGCCGCCGCGCCGTGAACGAGGACGACCTTGATGTTGAGCGAACGCAGCACCGCGAGATCGAGGAGGATGTTCGAAAAGTCGGGTGAATCAATGACCGCGCCGTCGAGCGCGACCACAAACGTGCGCCCGCGGAACTGCGGCACATACTGGAGAATCGATCTGAGGTCGCTGAAATTCATGGACCGGTGAATGTTGCCGTTTCACCGGGATAATCAACCGATGAGACGCAGGCGGGGTGAATGAGGCGGGGCCGAGAGAGGTGGGCAATGGGGAGGAAAGGGGCGGAAACGCCATCGGAGGCGTCTTCGGGAGTGAGTCACTGAAAAACCTTCCCGAGAGTTGCGGTGGGCGGTATGGTGGGCCCCGGGGCCTCGAAAGACTGCGGTGTTAAGTCGTTTTTCCTTGCCTGATCTTTAGTGGGGCTCTAACAATAGGCATGTTACGGCTGTAAACGCTACTGTCATTCCGGTTTGAATGGTAGTGATTCTGATGATCTTCTCCTCCCGGTTCCGGGCATCGTGATTCTCCGAGGGGAGATCGGGCCAGGGCGCAGGGCGCTTTGAATTGGAAATATATGGAGTCGGGACCAACACGGCACCTCTGGTCGATTCCTTTGATCGTCGGCCTTATTGCGTTCGCCGTCTGGTGGATGCGAGCCCCGGACGAGTCCGCGCCGCGATCGATTCCCGAGCCGCGCACGCTTGCCGACTCGGCGGGGGCTGCCGGCGATGCGGACGAATCCCGACCGGATGATTCCCCGGCCCCGGTGACTATCCCCGCACCGGGGGCCCTTTCCGCCGCTCCTCGCGATCCCGCCGTTTCCGCCCTGCGGGTGAGGACCGAGACCGAGACGGCAGCGCTCCGCGGACGGCATCGCCCCCACCTAGAGGCCCTCGGCCATGCTCCCGATGCCGCCTTTCGCTCCCGGAACCTGCCAGACAAGGAAGCGCTAGAGAATCCGCCCGGTCAGCTCCACGCCATCACCGTCAAGTTTCTCGATGACTACCTCGCGAGAGTGTCGGACGACGGGACTCTCACGATCTCGGCGGCGGCCACGGACAAGGCCCTCGCGGCAGTGATCGCGGAGCACGGGCTGCGCTTCGCGAGAGAACAGACCGCGAGTGACGAGCGCCTCGCCAGACTCGAAGCAAGAGCCAGCGCGCAGACCGGAGAAATGGCGATGGATCTCACGGGCATCCTTGCCGTATCACCCAAAGATCGCGACCCCGGGGCGGTAAGATCCGCCGCAGAGGATCTCCTCGCCCTCGACGCGGTGGAGTTCGTCACTCTCACCTCACTCGATGTCCTGCCGCCGCCGCCGGTCCTGCAGGACATCGCTCCCCCGTCAGAGCTGCTCACCTCGTTTCAGACCTACCGGGGGAACTCCGGCATCCTCATGGACTGGGCCTGGACCAATCACCAGACCAAAGGGCTGGGCATACGCGTGACCGATTGCGAATACGCCTACAATGCGAATCACGAGGATCTCTCCACGCTGGTGACCCCGCAGGCAGGAGTGAACTCCTACTTCACCGGATTCGGTGACGATCATGGTACGGCCGTGCTCGGCGTCCTGACCGCCGGGGAAAACGCGTATGGGATGACGGGGATGGTACCCGGGGCATCGACCTGGTTTTACCCCGAGTCGTCCGTGGTCAACGGCCAGAGTCAAAGCCGTCTCGCTGCGATCACCGCCGCGATTGCCGATTCCGACCCCGGCGATGTCGTCTTGCTCGAGATGCAGACGGGCGGTGCCCAGGGCGACTTCGGTCCCGCCGAATACAACATCTCGGTCTGGAACGCCGTCAAAACCGGCAGCAACGCGGGCATCATCGTCGTCGCCGCCGCCGGCAACGGGAACGAAAATCTCGACGCTCCCGAGTATGCCGTTTACCGGAATCGTGGCGACAGCGGTTCTATCATCGTGGGCGCGGGGTCGAGCGCGCGGGCGAAACTCTCCTTCAGCACCTACGGCACGCGGGTCAATGTGCAGGGCTGGGGGCAAAGCGTCGCCACCCTCGGCTACGGTGGTCTCCGGACCTACGGCGGCGACGTGAACCAGGAGTACACGTCGACTTTCAGCGGCACTTCCTCGGCTTCCCCCATCGTCACCTCTGCCGTCGTGGCGCTGCAGAGTCTCGCCAAGAACCAGTTTGGCGAGGTGCTCACGCCGGTGCAGATGCGCGACCTGCTCGTGAGCACGGGAAAGTCGCAAACCGGAGGTCTCACGACTCCGATTGGTCCACTCCCCGATATGCAGGCGGCGGTCACGGAACTGCTCGAGTTCTTCGATACGGCGGATCTGAGCGAGCTCACTCTTACGGGGCTCCCGTTCACTCCCGCCTTCGCGTCTGCGACTACGGCATACTCCGCCGACGTGCCCGGCTCTGTCGCCTCGGTCTCCGCAGTCCCGGTGGCGGTCGCTCCGGGTGCCGTGGTCGAGGTGCGCATCAATGGCGGGTCGTACCAGGTCGTCGCGTCGGGGAGCGCAAGTTCACCGCTCGCTCTTATCATCGGCACCAATACGATCGAGGTTCGTGTAACCAGTTCGGTCGGCGGGCTTCAGAAGACCTACGTGATCACTGCGTTGAGTTTGGGCAGACCGTCCGTCACCGCCCCCACCGTTACCGGCATCACGGCGGTCAGTGCCGTCCTCGGGGGAAATGTCACGGCGCAGGGCCAATCCCCCGTGTCCGCCAGGGGGATCGTCTACAGTCCCGTCTCGGCACCTGCAGAGCCGCTGATCGGCGGTCCGGGTGTGGTCCAGATTCCCGTTGTGGGGACCACGGGTGTCTTTGCCACTCCCGCCGCCGGTCTCTCTCCCGCCACCGGGTATCGATTCCGTGCCTACGCGTCGAATGCCGGGGGGACGACCTACTCCCCGAGCGCTTCCTTCCTTACCCTGAGCACCAACGCGCAACTCCAGAGTCTCCTCCTCAGCGGGCAGACTCTCTCGCCCGGCTTCTCCCCCGCCGTACTTGCCTACTCACTGACCGTGAGCAGCAGCACCTCGACGGTCACGGCGCAGGCCTCCCGAATCCATCCCGGCGCGACGCTTCGGATGAGAATGAACAGTCAGCCCTATCAGTCCGTCGCCTCGGGCGTGACCGGCCCTGCCTTCGCCCTGATCCCGGGGGCAAATGTTCTCGAGGTGGAAGTCACCGCGCAGGATGGTGAGACCCTCCTCCGCTATTTGGTCAATATCGTTCGCTTCGAACCGCCGGTAATCCGCTCTGCCATGATCGGGGGTATCTCCACGACCGGGGCTGTTCTCGGTGCGGAAGTCGTCAGCGACGGGGGCAATCCCATCATTCAACGAGGCATCGTCTATTCGCCTACTCTGGTCAATTCCATCCCGATCCTCGGGGGGGCATCTGTTCAGTTTCTAAACGCGACGGGGACAATTGGGCCTTACCTCATCGACGTGACCGGGCTCGGGGAAGGGGTGCGCTACAGTTTCCGGGGATTCTGCCGGACTTCGCTCGAAACCGTCTACACCGATCTCCAGTCTCTCGTCACCAGTGCATTTCTCACCATCACTCCCGGCGGGACCACCGTTCTGCCGGGGCGCTACGTCGCGGAAGATGAGACTGTCGGCTTCCAGATCGAGGTCGATTCACGGATGCATACGATGATTTCCCTGGAGGATAGCGACGGGCTCGCCGCCGTGCTGCGCGATGCCGCCGGGGACATCATCGCCTCGTTTACCGGGACCGGTCCCGTCTTCTTCGATGAGATCCTCGATTCGGGAATCTATTCACTGGAGCTATACAATGGCGGCTTCTGGGGACGGGCCTTCGCCTTTTCCGCCGCCGCTTTGCCGGCGCGTCCGGATCTGGCCGTTGGCACCGGCCCGGCGCTGCTCTCCGGCACCGGAGTATACAGTCCCGCCGCCGGGCAGACCCTGGCGCTTGTTTCCCGGAAGCTGAGGCCCGTGCGCGGTATCGTATCGGTCCGGAACACGAGCGGCACACCAGCCGCCCTGCGTCTCCGCGGTTCGGGGGGGACTTCACTGTTTGCGGTGCAATACGCTGACGCCCGCGGAAACCAGACGGCGGGAATCATCGGCGGATACTACTCGACCGGGCTCATCTCCCGAGAGGATAATGGCGCGCTCCTCGTCACGACGGTCACCCCGTCGAAAAAGCGTCTTGCGAAAAAGAGTGGGAAGAGAACCGTGATCCTCAAGAAGACAGCAACATTTGTCCTTTCCGCATCGGTTTTTCCGGCTCCCGTCTCCGGGGATTCCGTCGTGATCCAAGTGAAGACGCGGTGATCGCAGGCCCGTTGACTGCAATTCGAAGTTCCCTGCTGCCAAAGCGATTCTACTCTGCCCAGGTTCGTAGGGTCGGGCAAAAGGTACTAGCGAACGCCACCCGTCACCCGAACAACTCCCGCATCGGCTGGCCGTGATACAGCGGCATCGGGCGCCCCGCGACGTCGGTCCAGTGCGCGTCGGGCGGCAATCCCAGGGCGTCGTATATCGTCGCGGCGAAGTCCTCGGGCTTCCTCGGATCGCTCGCGGGATGGCCTCCGAGTTTGTCGGTCGATCCGAGCACCGCTCCGCCGGTGATGCCGCCTCCAGCAAACCAGACACTTTGTACTGCGCCCCAGTGATCGCGCCCGGGAAGGGGGACGCCCGAGAGCGTCGAGATCTTCGGGGTGCGGCCGAATTCGCTGGCCATGACGACGAGCGTGTCCTCAAGGAGCCCGCGTCCGCCGAGATCATCGAGCAGGGCGGAGACGGCGCGATCCATCGGCGGAAAAAGGTAGTCGCGGAGATTCGGGAAGATGGCCTGGTGATTGTCCCAGCATTCGTTATTCCCGAGATTGACCTGCACGAGCCGCACGCCCGACTCGACGAGCTGGCGGGCCATCAGCAGCGACCAGCCGAAGGCGTTGCGACCATAGCGATCCTGCACCGCCGGCTCGACCCCGTGGACATCGAAGGCGGCCCGCACCTTCGGATCGGAAAGCAGGCTCACGGCCATGTCACGGTAGCGATTGACCCCCTCGGAGGGGGCCGCCGCCTCGAGGTGCCGTTGCTGCTCGTCGAGGAATCCGCGCAGCTTCATGCGGTCTTGAAAACGCTCGAAATCGACGGTGTCGGGCAGGTCGAGGCTGAAGGTGCGGAACTCGCGGTCGCGTTTGAGCCTGCCGTCGGCATGGTGAAAGTCGTATTCGGGATAGGCGCCGTAGCCCTTTGAATCGTAGGGGGAAGCCTCGATGAAAAAGGGGTCGTAGCGGCGTCCTAACAAACCACCCATTTGCCCCGGGATGACATTCCCGCTGCGGTGGATCATCTTCTCGGGAAGGACGAGGGCGGACGGCAGCGAGCCGGATGAGGGGAGACGCTCCCCGGCGAGCGCGGCGATGGATGGCCAGTCGTTTTCGGTCGGTTTGGTGCGGTCGAAGCCCGGTTGCACCTCGGAGCGCCCCGTCATCATGATGTAGTGACCGTTCGAATGTTCGTTCGAGCCGTGGCTGAGAGAGCGACAGAGAGCCCACTGCTCGCTGCGTTTGGCGAGTTCGGGAAGATGCTCGCAGATCTGGAGACCGGGTGTCTTCGTGGCAATGGGACGGAATTCGCCCCGGATCTCGCTGGGCGCGCCGGGCTTCATGTCGAAGCTCTCGAGTTGGGAAAGCCCGCCGGAAAGAAAAATGTAGATGACCGACTTCGCTTTGCCGGGTGTGGTTCCGGCGCTCTCGAGGGCCGCGAGTTTATCGAGGCCGAAGCCACCTGCAAGACCGAGGGCTCCGGCTTTGATCGCGGCCCGTCGTGTGGAGCGGGCGGCGGAATGGAACAGGCGAGGTGTGCGAAAATCCGATGACATGGCGGCGGTCGGGTGCGGTTCTGGAACTGAACAACTATTGCAGAGAGAGGACCTAAAAGGAAAGCTTTCGTAGGCACGTTATCGCGCCTACAAAGCGTGTAGCTGGCCTCTGCGAGGCCGGGCTTGGTTATCGCAAGCTTTGATAAGGTAGACGCGTCTTGCCGCCCGGACTCGCAGAGACCGGCCACAGGGGCGCTTCACGCCAGCAACTCATTGACGATCCTCGCTCCCTGATTGTCGGTCAGAGAGGCGGCGAGACCGTTGCGTTTGTAGGTGAGTTTACTGTGATCGAGTCCGAAGGCTTTCAGCAGGGTGGCGTGCCAGTCGAAGTGACGCACTTCATCGATGACGGCTTTGTGGCTCCATTCGTCGGTCTCGCCGTGGACGTAGCCCTGCTTGAACCCGCCCCCGGCGACCCACATGCTGAAGCCGTAGGTGTTGTGATCGCGTCCCCATTTTTCGCGTCCGGCGTCATTCTGCAGGACGGGGAGACGGCCCATCTCTCCACCCCAATGGACGACGGTACTGTCGAAAAGGCCGCGCTGTTTCAGGTCGGTGATGAGGGCGGCAGTCGGCTGATCGGTCGCGGCACAGTTGTTCGGCAGCACGGAGAGCAGCGAACTGTGCTGGTCCCACGACTGTCCGGAGTTCAGCACCTGCACGTAGCGCACGCCGCGCTCGACGAGGCGACGGGCGATGATGCAGCGGGTCGCGTAGTCTTTCGTGACGGGATTGTCGACGCCGTAGAGTTTCTTGATATGGTCGGGTTCGTTGGAAATGTCGAGGGCTTCCTTGGCGGCGGTTTGCATGTTCGCCGCGAGCTCGTAGCTGGCGATGCGGGCCTGGAGATCGAGCTCGCCGGGATGGAGCTCGAGGTGGTCTTCGTTGAAGCTTTTCAGCAGATCGAGTTGGCGCGCCTGAGGTTTCCCCGCGAGGGCGGCGGGCGGGTCGAGATTAAGAATGCGAGGTTCGGTCGGGCGGATCACGGTGCCTTGAAAGGCGGCGGGGAGCCATCCGTTCGTGAAGTGCTCGCCCTGGAACGTGGGAAGTCCGCCGGGGTGCGAGAGGACCATGTAGGCGGGCAGTTCTTCGGTCTCGCTGCCGAGCCCATAGGTAAGCCACGATCCGAGGGCGGGCCGACCGGCGGTGATGCGTCCGGCGTTCATCGCGTAGAGACCCTGGGCGTGATTGCTGACGCCCGAACTCATTGATCGGATCAGGGTGATGTCGTCGGCGACTTTGCCGAGGTGGGGGAGCAGTTCGCTCAGCTCCATGCCGCACTGGCCGTGCTTTGAGAATTTCCAGGGCGAACCGAAGACCTTCGAGGAGGCCTGGGCGAGGTTGTCGTATTTGATCTCGCCGGGGAAACTCTTGCCGTCATACTTGGTGAGCATGGGCTTGGGGTCAAAGAGATCCATCTGCGAGGGACCGCCCATCATGAAGATGGAGATCATCGCTTTCGCCTTTGGCTGGAAGTGCGGCTCTTTGACGCTGAGGTCGAACTGCTCTTCGCCGAAGAGAGCAGGTTTCACCGGCGCGGCGAGGAGCCCTTCCTTTTCCAGCAGCGAGGCAAGCGCGAGGGTCCCGAGACCGAAGCTGTTCGCCTGAAGAAAGTGGCGGCGCGAGCAGAGGGGTGACTTTTTCATTCGATGTAGAGGAAGCGGTTCGAGCTGTAGAGGATCTGGCAAAGGCTCGCCATGGCCTCCTGCGCGGGGTCCGGTTTGGGCTCGTCTTTCTTTTCGGGGAGGGCGCTGAAGTAGCTGGTCAGGGCGGCTGTCTGCTCGTCGAGGTAGGCGAGGCTGCGCGAGATCTCTGACTCGCTCGCACTCTCCCCGTAGAGAATCTTCCAGGCCTGCTGCAACTGAGCGGTACGGTCAGTCGGCATTTCCTTCTGAACCCGCTCGGCGAGACGCTTCGCGTTTTCGAGGATGAAGGTGTCGTTCATCATCAGGAGCGCCTGCGGGGCGACGGTGGTCTGGTTCCGCATCTCGCAGTGCGGTACCATGACGGGCGAGTCGAAGGTATCGAGCACGGTGACGGGGCGGCTGCGGCGCGATTCGATGTAGATGGAGCGGCGGAAGTCGTTCTCGCCTCCGCTCTCGACTTTGGCGCTGGTGATCGTGCCTTTGTCCACGCCGACGACGATGCGTCCGGCGGGGTCGCGCCCGATGGCGGACGGAGGGCCGTAGCTTTTCCGCACGAGCGTCCCGGTCGCGGCGAGGATGGAGTCGCGGAGGGATTCGGCGTCGAGGCGGCGCAATTTGAAGCGGGCGTAGAGGGTATTGTCAGGGTCTGCCCGGATCGATTCGGGGTGCTTGGCGGACTGACGGTAGGCCCGGCTGAGGAGGATGGTTTTGTGGAGCGGCTTCAGCTTCCAGCCGCCTTTGACGAACTCGTCGGCGAGCCAGTCGAGCAGCTCGGGATGGCTGGGGAGCTCGCCCTGGAACCCGAAGTCACCCGGGGTGTTGACGAGGCCCCGGCCCATGTGGTGCAGCCAGAACCGATTCACGAGGACGCGGGCAAAGAGCGGGTGCTGCCCGTTCGTGAGCCACTTGGCATAGGCGAGGCGGCGTCCGCTCGAGCCCGAGGCGACGGGTTCGGGGGTGAATGGCTCGATCTCCGGGGTGGTCAAAATGGTCAGCTCGCCCGGCGGCACGGGATGGGCGGGCTGCTCGTGATCGCCCCGATTGAAGAGCTTGGTCTCGGGAACCTGGCCTTTCACTTCGGTAAGGGCCATGACAAATCCCTGGGCCGGCTTCGTTGCGCGCAGCTTGGTCGCCTCGGCGCTCTTCGCGGCGACGATGTCCTGCTTTTTCTGATCGTAGAGATTGAGCGAATAGAGAGCGAGGGCGGAGGGGTATTTTTTGATGAGTTCCTTCTGCTCGGGCTTGCGGTCTTTTTCGACGGTGGCGCGGGCGGCACGGTAGGGTTCGCGATCAGCCTCGGGGAGTTTCAGGATTTCGACTTCGAAGATCTCATCGAGGAATTTTTTACTCATCTCGCGGGCCTCGACGTCGATCGCTACGGCGGCCTTTTCGATTTCGGCCGCCTTGGCGCGTTCTTCGGGCGTGTAGAGGGAGTAGAGGCGCTGCGCGGGATTCCGCCAGGCCTGCCAGTGGTAAGCGGGCTCGAAGATGGCGCGGAGGCGGAAGTAGTCGTCCTGCGTGATGGGATCGTAGCGATGATCGTGGCACTGGGCGCACGCGACGGTGAGGCCCATGAGCGAGGAACTCACGATCTTCATCTGCTCGGCGATGACCTGATTTCGCGCGAGGTTTTGGTCGTCGGTTGGATCCCCGGTGCCATCGGGGGCCATGCGGAGAAAGGCGGTGGCAGTGAGTTGATCGAGGCGTTTCGGATCAAGCACGGCCTGCTGGTAGTCGGCGTGGGTGGCCCCGGCAATCTCGTCGCCGGCGAGCTGTTCGCGGATGAAGGTGTCCCAGGGTTTGTTCTCGTTAAAGGAACGGATCACATAGTCGCGGTAGCGCCAGGCGTGGGGACGGGCGGAGTCCGCCTCGGAGTATCCGTTCGAGTCGGCGTAGCCGGCGACGTCGAGCCAGTGGCGCGCCCAGCGTTCGCCGTAGGCGGGCGAGGCGAGGAGCTTGTCGACGAGTTTTTCATAAGCGCCGGGGGACTGGTCGGCGGCGAAGGCATCGACTTCGGCTGGTTCGGGGAGGAGACCGGTGAGGTCGAGGGTGACGCGACGAATGAGGGTGCGGCGGTCGGCCTCGGGAGCAAAGCTGAGGTTTTTTTCCCGCATCCCCGCGAGGAGGAAAGCATCGACGGGAGTGTAGACGAGGGCGGCATCGACCGTCGTCGGCACCTCGGGGCGCTGCACCGGCTTGAAGGACCAATGCTGGCGATCCTCTTCGGTGATAAGAGGCCCGATCCCGAGCGTTGCGGGTTCGGGGCGGGCAGTCTTCGCGCCCTGGGCGATCCATCGGGAAATGATCTCGAGCTCGTCGGCCGGCATCGGTTTGCCTTTTTTCGGCATCTCACCGCGCTGAATGATGTCGATGAGTTCACTCTCGGCAGGCTTTCCCGGAACGATCAGAGCCACTCCGCCGTCGAGCGCGACGTCCATGAAACGGCGCAGGCGCAGGTCGACCCCGCCGCCGGGCTTTTCCTCTTCGCCGTGGCAATGCGTGCAGTGCTCCTTCAGGATGGGGCGCACGTCCTTCTCAAAGGTCAGGGCAGGGGACTCTCCATACGCCTCACGGGCGAGGGTGAGGAAGAGGATCGCGGTGATCAATCTCATCCGGAAAGCATGACCGATAGCGAGTTAGCGGCAAACGCGCATTCGCGTAGAGTCGCGGCACGATCAGGGCTCGAATCGGAACGTTGAGCGGATCTCGCGGAGCGCTTTCCAGGGGCCATCGTCGGACGGAGTGAGGGGCGAGACGCAGGAGAGCACGACCGGCCGTCCCTCGTGCTCCCAGACGTGGAGTTCGAGATGGAGCGTCTGCGGCTTTTGCGTGGCAAACGGCTCGACCCAATTCAGCTTGCCGGTCCAGGCGGTCGCGGTCGGAGCAGAAAGGGGAGCGCCCGTTTCCCCGTCGGACGACGCGAGGGAGACGGAGAATCCGCTCGTATCGACGGTCAGCTCTTTTCCCGCCATGACCGCTTTGGAAAGTCCGCGATAGTAAACGAGCATCTCGCGCTCCAGTGCGGGGCCGCTGACTTCACTGCCGGGCTCTAACAAAAAGACAAGGACGTAGGAAAAGAAGTCGGGTTCGCCAGCTTCGAACATGCCGGGAGCGAAGCGGATGTGCTCGACCCCGCTCCAGCCGAGATCGGGCGCGAAGTTCGGAGGAAGGTCGAGGCGCTCGCCCTTCCATGCAGGAGTGCCAGTTTCGAAAATGAAGGTCGGCTCTGCGAAGGCGCGGGGGGAGAGCATCGTGAGCACGAGAGTGGCGGCGAGGAGAGGCAGAGAGGGCGAGGGCATGAGCGGTTTTTACAGGAGCCAGCGCTCCTCGTCAAGGGACGTGGTTTTTTCGAGGGCGGAACGCATTGAAATTTTGACTCGAATCCCGATTTCCTCGCTCGGACGATCTAAGTCCGACAGATTACCGGGAGAAGATGTGAGAAGGTTTTGCGGAGGCCGCATCTTCTCGCACGTCCTGCCGTTTGCCAATATCGTATTCTACTGGTAGAGAGGAATCGGCGGAGCGGGGGAACTTGTCCCCGGTCGTGGCCGTTGTTCATGGAAGATTTCGCTTTTATCAAATTGGCACCCGGTCGCTATCTCTGCGGTCTGGGGCCTTTTGATGCCCGGGAGACGGCTCCGGCGGATGGCGCGACGGCCTTTTACCGTAACGATTTCAACCTCTCCGATCCCGCTCCGTGGAAAGTCCCCGCCCGCTGCTTCGAGACAGGCGACCTCCGCGTCCTCCTCCCCGAGAACGGGGCCACGCCTCTGCCCGAAATCGCCTGGTCGGGTCTGGGGGATACTGACGTGCGGGGCATCTTCGACGAGATCCTCGGGCAGATCCACTCGGGGAAACTCAAAAAATCCGTCCCCGTCCTCACCGAGCGGGGCATCCTCCATCGCGGGGAGCCTGCCGCACTCGTGAAGGCGATCATCGCCGCGCCGGAGTCACTCTGGGGCTACGGCTTCCGCGAGGGAGGAAAAGGCGTCATCGGTGCCACGCCCGAGACTCTTTTCACCCTCCGCGACGGCATTCTCGAGACGATGGCTCTCGCCGGGACCGCACCGCGTCACGAGATTCACGATTTTCCCAACGACCCGAAGGAGATTCGTGAGCACGAGCTCGTTGCTGATTATCTGGAGGAATTGCTCGCTCCCTTCGGCAAAGTCGAGCGCGGGCCGCGCACGCTCCTCGATCTCGGTTCGATGATCCATTTCCTCACCCGCCTGCATCTCCGCCTCACCGATCGTGCGACCGATCTCAACGCGCTCGTGCGCTGCCTCCATCCCACCCCCGCTCTCGGGGCCTGTCCGCGCGGCGACGGAGCCCTGCGCCAGCTCGTCGAGTATCGGGAGCGACTCGGGGTGCCCGAGCATTTCGGGGCACCCTTCGGCGTGGTCCACGAGGGATATTTCCAGGTGCTCGTCGCGATCCGGAATCTCTCGTGGGACGGGCGCGATGTCTTCCTGCCCAGCGGCGTCGGACTTGTCGAAGGGAGCCGCTTTGACCGCGAATGGCGCGAACTTGCCCTGAAGCGGAACTCGGTCAAGACACTGCTCGGAGTATGACCCCCAACGCCCGACTCGCCGGAGCCGCCCTCACCCATCTCGCCGGACTCGGGGTGCGGGACTTCGTCGTCTGTGCGGGCGCCCGTAATGCCCCGCTCGTGGGCTCTCTTTTGGGGACGTGTCAGGCTAAAGGATGGTCCGTCCACCATCATTTCGATGAACGGTCAGCGGCCTTCTTTGCGATGGGCTTGGCGAAAAAAAGCGGAGCTCCGGTCGTGGTCCTGACGACATCCGGCACTGCCGTGGCGGAACTCTTGCCGGCGACGGTGGAGGCTTTCTATTCCGGAATCCCGCTCCTTCTCGTGACGGCGGACCGGCCGGTCGCCTACCGTGGTAGCGGGGCTCCCCAGGCCATCGAGCAGGCCGGGATCTTCGGGCCTTATGCGCCAATCTCGCTCGATCTGACGAAGTTAGAGGATCTCGGAGGTCTCGCGACGTGGACGCGAAAAGAACCACTTCATCTCAATCTCTGCTTTGACGAACCGGCTCCCGGCGATTTCTGCGAAGAGTGGGGCGAAGCGGTTTTTGCTCCCGCTTCGCGACCGATTTTTGACGGCAATGAACTCGATCTGTTTTGCGAAAAGGCGGATCGTCTCGTCGTGATCCTTGGGGAACTCCCGGCGAGCTGGCAGCCTGAGGTGGAAAAATTTCTCGCCGCACTCGCCGCCCCCTTCTGGGCCGAGGCCACGAGCGGACTGCGGGAAAGCCGCTCCCTCGCCGACCAACTCATCCGGGCCGAGGCCCTCGTTGCGAAGCTGGCGCCCCGTCAGATTCTGCGCCTCGGCGGCGTTCCCAGCCTGCGCTATTGGCGCGATCTCGAGAGCCTCGGCGACGTTGCGGTGCTCTCGGTCAGTCCGCAGCCGTTCAGCGGCCTTGCGCGGGAAAGCCGGCTTCTCACCGGCCCCATTTTCCCCAAAAGCATTTCCCCGACCAAACAGCGTTGGGTGGAGAACCTGACCCTGTTGCACGACGGCAGTCTCGAAGAGGCCCTGACAAATCACCCGTTTTCCGAACCGGCGATGGTCGGGGAACTCTCGCGGCACATCCCGTCCGATGCCCTCGTCTATCTCGGCAACAGTCTTCCGATCCGCGAATGGAACCTCGCCGCCTCGAGAGACACTCCCCACCCGCGCACTTTCGCGAGCCGGGGCGCAAACGGGATCGACGGGCAGATCGCGACCTTTCTCGGGATGTCCGAGGGGGAAGGGGAGTCCTGGGGCATCTTTGGCGACCTCACCGCTCTCTACGATCTCAATGCACCCGCCCTGCTCGATCAGTTGAGCGCGGGAAAACGGCGCATTGTTATTCTCAACAACGAAGGCGGACGCATCTTTTCCCGCCTCTCCTCGATGTCCGGCCTGCCCGAATCGCACAAGCTCGTCACCGAGAATCGCCATTCACGGCGCTTCGAGCAATGGGCGGCGATGTGGGGTCTCGACTACGTGCGCTGGACGGCGGGCGAGCCTTTTCCCGAGATCGAAGGAGGATCGGTCGTGATCGAAGTGATCCTCGACAATGCCGCCACGGAAGCCTTCTGGGAGGCCCGCCGATGAGTTTTCTCGCTCTGCACGGGAATCTCGGTTCGCCAGCCGACTGGGAAGCGCTCTCGCTGCCGGGGCTCCGCGCGGTCGATCTTTGGGAGCACAGCGCGCTCTCGTATTTCGAATTTGCCCACGAACTCGCGACCACCCTGAGCACCGTCCTCGAAAAGCCCGTCCTCGCCGGCTACTCGCTCGGCGGTCGTCTCGCCCTCTCTGCGATGGCGATGCATCCCGATCGTTGGAGCGGCGCGGTCATCGTCTCGGCGCATCCGGGGCTCTGCTGTGTCGAGGACAGGCTCGCCCGGCGTGTCTCTGACGAACTATGGGCTCGCGACGCACGCGAGATGGCGTGGCCGGACTTTCTCGAAAAGTGGAACTCGCAGGCGGTATTTGGCGGGGCTCCTTCGACGTCGGAGCAGTTCGCGCTCGCGTCCCGCCGCGAAGCCATCGCCCTCGCTTTTGAGACGTGGTCGCTCGGACGTCAGGATGATCTGCGCCGCAGTCTGCGCTCCTTTCATGCTCCGGTGCTCTGGATCACGGGGGAAAAGGACAAAAAATTCACCGCCCTCGCGGCGAAGATGGGGGAAGTTTTCACCGATTTTCACCACGAGGTCGTGCCCGGTTGCGGCCACCGTGTCCTCGCGGAGCAGCCGGACCTGGTGGCGCAGGTCATCGGGACGCGTTCTGGACGCGGCGTTCAGTTTGGAACCACGAATGGAACGAATGAAACGAATTTTGACGGACGTTCTCGCCAGCCGTTGGAGTGACGGCTTCAGCCGTTTTCTTCGGCGTGCGACCGGCTTCGAATTACAACATGACTGACCGCCGGCGAGGAAGAACAAGGAGGCGCGACACTCCTGTCGCGCTTCGCTTCGGGCAGCCTTCGACGGACTATCCACGCTTTGCCGCGATTTTATCCGACTGTTGCGCCTGCCTGAGAATTGAAGATCCCGCGATTGCCGAACAGCACGACAAGAGTGTCGTGCCTCCTTGGAATCGATGGAGGCGCAGCGGAACTCGGGGGATTTTCCTTTCCGATGGGCGCACAATGGGGGGCATTTGCATGTTCCTTTGTGGGAAATCCCTTGTAGCGGTGACCTCTAGGTCGCCACCGCGAAAGGCTGGAGTGGCGGCTTCAGCCGTTTCCGACTGCCCGGACGTTTTACACGGGCTGTTTTAGTTCTGGAAAATCCAAAATCGTGATGTGGAGGAGTATACCACAGTAGCATCGACCGGAACCACTTCCTATTGCTGCTCAATTCGAGAGTGAAAGAGCAATTTCTCCGAACACAGGAACGAAGGTTGACGTAATCCCTCTCCGAGAAGACGCTCCCGCACTGATGAACTGGATAACCGCCCACGAATTTGAAGACCTCCGCTACGAAACGTCGGAGGATGGACAGATCGCGAAGATCACGATCAACCGGCCCGAGGTGCGCAACGCTTTCCGTCCAAAGACGGTTAAGGAGATGCTCGTGGCCTTCGAAATGGCGCACGAGGATCCCGTCGTCGGGGTCGTCATCCTCACCGGCGAAGGCGATCTCGCCTTTTGCTCGGGCGGCGATCAGAAGGTGCGCGGCCATGCCGGCTATGTCGGGGACGACGGTATTCCCCGGTTGAACATCCTCGATGTGCAGAAAAAAATCCGCTCCCTCCCCAAGCCGGTCGTGGCGATGGTGGCGGGCTATGCGATCGGCGGCGGCCACGTCCTCCACGTCGTCTGCGACCTCACGGTCGCGGCGGACAATGCGAAGTTCGGTCAGACCGGACCGAAGGTCGGCTCGTTCGACGGCGGGCTCGGATCGGGCTACCTCGCCCGTATCGTCGGCCAGAAAAAGGCCCGCGAGATCTGGTTCCTCTGCCGCCAGTACGATGCGCAGCAGGCCCTCGAGATGGGGCTCGTCAACACCGTCGTGCCGCTCGCGCAACTCGAGGAGGAGACCGTGAAATGGTGCCGCGAGATGCTCGATCACTCGCCGCTCGCCCTGCGTTGCCTCAAGACCGCTCTCAATGCCGACTGCGACGGGCAGATGGGCCTGCTCGATCTCGCCGGAAACGCGACGCTCCTCTACTACATGACCGAAGAGGCGAAGGAGGGGAAAAACGCCTTCATCGAAAAGCGAAAGCCCGATTTTTCCAAGTTCCCTCGAGTGCCTTAAGGGAGAGGTTTAAAGTGGAAAGTTTCAGGTTTTATGTTAGTGATCAGCCGATGAAAGCATGGTTACTGGCAGCGAGACCGAAGACCTTGCCCGCAGCGGTGGTCCCGGTGTGGGTGGGGGCGACGCCTCTGCTGATCGATGATAATCCGTTCTCAGGCTCGTGGTTTCTATTTTGGTGTACGCTAGGCAGTTGTATCTGCATCCAGATCGCGACGAATCTGTTCAACGACGCGGTCGATCATCGCAAGGGGGCGGACACCGCGAAGCGGCTCGGGCCGAAGCGGGTCACGGCCTCTGGGATGCTATCTCCGGGGGTGGTCATGATCGGAGCCCTCGGCTTTTGTCTGGCGGCTTCGGTGATCGCGATCCCCTTGATCCTCGAACACGGCTGGGTCATCGTCGGGATCGGGGCGGGCTCGCTGCTTTTTTCCTACGGCTACACCGGAGGCCCCTTTCCGCTCGCTTATCGCGGAATGGGGGAATTGTTTGTCATCCTCTTCTTTGGTTTTGTGGCGGTGTCAGGATCGTATTTTGTGCAGGCGGGAGAGTGGGGCGGGCTCGAGATCTTGACGCTGGGGCTCCAGTGCGGATTGTATTCGAGCGTGCTCATCGCGATTAATAATCTGCGCGACATCGCCGAAGACAGCGCCTCGGGAAAACGGACGCTCGCGGTGCGCTACGGCAAGACTTTTGCCCGGGCCGAAATCGTCGTCTTTTGTTTTCTCCCGGTTCTGCTCTGGATGGTGGTGCTGCCCGAGAATCTGCTGAGCCTGCTCCTCGGGCTCATCCCGGCGATTGTCGGTGCGGTGATTTCCTTTGCGGTCAGCCGCACCGAGCCGGGCTCGAGATACAATCGCTATCTCGCCCTCGGGGCGCTGCAATTGATCCTCTTCGCCTTCGCCGCGACACTCACCGCCGCTCTCCCATGAGCCCGATTTACATTTGGCGTTACACTCTGCGGTCCGCTGCGGCCTTGAATGCAAAGAGCGGGCGCCGGGAACACGAGGGCGCTCTACTGCGAGTCGGCTCGGGCTACGGCTGCCTCCATCCCTGGCCCGAACTTGGGGATCTGTCCATCGATGAACAGCTCGCCCATCTCGCTCGCGGTGGGACGACTCCACTGGTCGACGGGGCATTTCGCTGCGCGGAGGCGGATGGGCGGGCGAGGGCTGAGGGACGCTCTCTTTTCACGGATCCGATTCCTGAAAGTCACTGGCTCGCGCTCCCCGGGGACAAACAGGAAGAGGCAAAAGCGGCGGGATTCGACCGGGTGAAGCTGAAGATCGGGCGGGATCGGCGCGGGGAACTCGCTCTGGCGCGGGAATGGGGCGAGGCGGGTTTTCAACTGCGTTTCGATGCGAACGAGAGCCTCGGCGAAGAGGCGTTTTTCGCCTTCTGGGACTCGCTGGGGTCGCTGCGGGAGCAGGTCGAACTCGTCGAGGATGCAATCCCGTGGGCGGAGCGCGCGTGGAAAAGACTGCGCGAGGCCGGGGTTCCGCTCGCGGTGGATCGCGAGGCGGAGTCGCGTTTCGAAGTGGGAGATATTGCAGTGATCAAGCCGGCTCTATCCGCGTGGACACCGCAGCATCCCGCTCCGTATCTGGTGACATCCTACATGGATCACGCGCTCGGGCAGATGTGGGCGGCGGCGGAGGCGTCTCGACTGCTCGCCGGTCCGGAGGGCGGACGCATGCTCACCTGTGGGCTGATGACGCATCGCTGCTTTGACCCCGATCCCTTTTTCGACCAGATCCGCTGCGAGGGCTCGCGCCTCGTGGCTCCGGCGGGGATGGGTCTGGGCTTTGACGATTTGCTGGAGGGTCTGCCATGGAAACGCCTGACCTAAGTTCGCCCGCTTATTGGGAGTCAGGGGAGGTCGACATCCGGCTGAATCCGAAACGTCCCGTCGATGTGGAAGGTCTCCGTGCATTTTTGGAAGGGGAATGCGGCCTGCGTTCCTCGGTTGTTATTGCGACCTCGGGATCGAGCGGCTCGGCGAAGTTTGTCGTGCTCGCGAAGTCTGCGCTGCTCGCCTCCGCGCGGGCGGTCAATGCCCATTGCGGGCTCGGCCCGCAGGATCGCTGGCTCGGCGGACTCTCGACTTTCCACGTCGGGGGCCTCGGGATCTTTGCCCGGGCGGTGTGCAACGGGGCCTCCGTTGTCCCGATGGCGTGGGATACCTGGACGCGTGACGGCGCGGCGCTGATCGCGGCGATCAAGGAATCCAAGGCGACCCTGACTTCGCTGACGCCGGTGCATTTCGGTGATCTTGTCAGGGCCGGGGTGAAGGCGCCCGCATCGCTTCGCGGGGTCTTCCTCGGAGGCGGACGGATCGATCGGGCGATCGTGGAAAAGGCCCGGGAACTGGGTTGGCCGGTGTGGGCGACCTACGGCATGTCGGAGTCCGCTTCGCAGATTGCGACGAGCACGGGCGGGGCGATTGATTGGCTTCCGCTATTGCCGATCTGGGCGACCGCGATCGACGCGCAGGGGAGGCTGCGGATACGGAGCGAAGCGCTTTTTACGGGGTACGCGACGAAGGGAGCGGGCGGCTGGACCTTTGATACGGCGCGGGACGAAGGGGGCTGGTTCACGAGCGGTGATCGCGTCGAGCTGCGCGACGGGGCGCTCCGCTTCCTCGGTCGCAGCGACGATCTCGTGAAGGTCTCGGGTGAGCTGGTCTCGCTCTCGTCCCTCAGTGCGCGAGTTAGTGCCTGCGGCTGGACGGGGCTGGTCGTCGCGGTGCCGCACGATCGACGAGAGAACGAACTGGTTCTCGTAATCGAAGGCGAAACGGGCAACGCACTAGCGAATTTCAATGCGGGTCTGCCGCCTCTCGAACAGGTCAGCCGCGTCATCTCGCTCGGGCAACTGCCGCGCACGGAGGTCGGAAAGATCGACCCGGTCCGTGTCGCGGAACTGCTCTGAGAAGTCTCACTTTTTCCACCCGACGGGCTGGATCCAGGCCTGCTCGAGCTGATCGGGGAAGGAGGGATTCGGGTGTTTGCGACTCGAGGTGATCGTGGCGCGCAGGTAGAGGGCGTCGTCGGGGATCGTGACGCTGGCGCTGTTCCCCTTCATCGTGGCGAAGACTTCGCCGATGCCGGTTTTGTCTGCGGCGGCGTCGTAGCCTTTGCGTGTGCCCACAAAGGCGGTCGTGAACTCGACGCCCTCGACCGGGGTGATCTCGAGCGAGAGGGTGCCGGTCGCTTTGTCAAAACGGATCGCATCGAGGACCACGCCCGAGCTCGCGTAGAAGCGCCCGGCAAGCATTGCCTCGATGAGCGAGTCGCCGTTGAGCTCCTGCGCGCCGACCATGACCCAGCCGCGACCGGGCGAGACATCCTCGCCGTGGTAGGTGTGGGAGTCGTCCGTGGCGAAGGCGAGGAGAGGAGGGAGATCGAGTTCGGCGAGGCGGATCGTGTTGGCAATGTCCCAGATCTTCTCATCACCGGGACGGGTCTCGTCGCCGAGGTGGTTGATCCCGGGATGGCCGTTGTAGACCTCGAAGTAGGCACCCTCGGCCACGTCGGCGAGGTCTTCCGCTGTCAGCGCCCACTGGAAGTTCGGGTGATTGAGATGAGCGAGGATGGGGCGGCCCGTCTTCTCTCCGTGGGCGCGGATCGCCTGCATGCTCTGACGGAGGACTTCCCGCGGGGTCGCATTCTCGTCATTGATCGCTTCGATGACAGTGTCGAGATTCAGCACGTTGATGTGGACCGGCTTTTTCTGCCCCGAGTTCGACATCTCTTCGGCGGGAAGCAGGTAAAACTCGCCCGGTTTTTCGAGGGTGGCACGGCACTCGGCTAGCGTTTTCAGGACGATTCCCTCCTTGCCGTCGCGCGTCTCGCGGCGCAGCCAGTCTTTGCCGAAGCGGGCTTCCGCCTTCATCACCGCGTCGCGCCCGACCGCCTTCTGGCGTTTGCGGATGGAGACCAGGTCCATCCATTTGTCGCCTTCCTGGAGCACGTTGTGATCGCTCATCGCGACGAAGTCGTAGCCCCGCTCGCGATACCAGTCGAAGATCATCTCGGGGAAGTCATTGCCGTCGCTCCAGAGGGAGTGGGTGTGCGTGTTGCCCTTGAACCAGGCGCGGGTGTCGTAGTCCTGCGCGGCGAGGGGCGGAGCGAGCAGACACAGGAGGAAGAGAGGGATTTTCATGCGATAAGATTAACTAAAGAGGCGGGATCGTCGATGGCTTGTTCGTGTAGGTTGGGATGCTGTCATTATAACCATATGACAGAAGGAATTTCGATTGATCCGGCTGTGTGCCATGGCAAACCGGTCATCAAGGGACCGAGGGTTCTGGTGTCCACGATTCTTGGTGCTCTCGTCGGCGGGGACTCTCGGGAGGATGTGGAGCGTGACTACTCGATAACTTTCGTGCAAATCTCGGCGGCTCTCGCGTCGGGCCGCGCGACGTGGAATTGATCTTCGCCTTTAGGTCGCGGAGGATCGCTTTCGCGAAGGTTTCCGCGCGTTGGTGATAGTGATGCACGCCAAACATGCGGCTAAAGCCGCAACCACTTTCGCGGAACAAAAGTGGCTTCGGCTTCAGCCGAAGAACGCGAGCCAACGGACGCCGGTGACATACGGGTCAATCTCACTCGATCCTGATAGCCTTCGGATCGAAATCCACTCGGGGATACTTCATGTCGAGACCCTTCAGCGTCTTGATGAGGATGTCGGCGACGACGAGATCGCGGTACCATTTGCGGTCGGCGGGGATGATATACCAGGGCGCGGTTTCGGTGCTGGTCCGGGAAAAGACGTCGCTGTAGGCTTCCATGAACTTCGGCCAGAGGGCGCGGTCGTCGAGGTCGCCGGGATTGAATTTCCAGAGCTTGTCGGCCTCGTCGAGACGGGCCTGAAGGCGCTCCTTTTGTTCGTCGCGGGAGATGTTGAGAAAAAACTTAATGATCGTGGTGCCCTCGTCCGCGAGCATCTCCTCGAAGTGCACGATATGATCGTATCGCTTTGACCAGCGGGACTCGGGGAAGATGTCGCGGACACGCACGGCGAGGATGTCCTCGTAGTGACTGCGGTTGAAGATGACGACCTCGCCATCCTGCGGCACCTCGGAATGGACGCGCCAAAGGTAGTCGTGGGCGAGCTCGTGCGCGCCGGGCCGCTTGAACGAGGCAACGCGGATGCCCTGCGGATCCATCTTGTCAAAGACGCTCCGAATGGTGCCGTCCTTGCCGCCGGTATCCATCGCCTGGAAGATGACAAGGATTCGCCGTTTGCCTTCGGCGTAGATGAGGGTCTGGAGCTCGTCGATCTCTTTGGCGAACTTCTTCATGAGCTCTTCGCCCTCCTTTTTGTCGATGGGGAAAAGGGACTCGTCCTTCGAGGGGATCGCGGTGAGGTCGACTTTTGAAGTGGGGCGTATGCGGAAAGGATGGTCCTGGAGTGAGTCGCTGGGCATGGGGTCAGGGTATACCGGCTGGGACAGCGAGGGCAAGTCTTTTGACTCACACCAGCTCCCCGGCGATGGGGTCTGCGAGGGCTTTGCCTGATCTCGTCAGCCGGATGAACTCTCCCTGCTCCTCGATGAAACCCTGTTCGATGAGGGAGGCAAGAGGGTCGCGTGAGGGAAGCAACTCGGTGGGAACTCCTTCGCGACTGCGGAGGCGCATCGCGATGGCTTCGGTGAGTCGGTCTTCGTCGCTGAGGATCTCGATATCGGTGCGGGTATCGAGCCCGGCCTGGGCAGCGCGCACGTAGGCGGCGGTGTCGGGGAGGGTTTTCCAGCGGTGGCCGCGCATCGTGGAGACGGCCCCGGGACCGAGACCGAGGTAGTCGGCTCCGGCCCAGTAGGATCGATTGTGCTGCGACTCGCGTCCGGGTCGGGCGTAGTTCGAGATCTCGTAGTGGGCGTAACCGTGTATTTCGAGGAAGTCGATGGCCTGGTAAAAGAGATCGGCATCACGATCCTCGTTGGCGTCGAGTTCGCCGCTTTGGTGACGTGACAGGAAGTCGGTGTCTTCTTCGTAGGTGAGATTATAGGCCGAGAAATGCTCGGGCTCGAGGGCGACGGCCTGCTCGAGATCGGCCTGCCAGAGGGCGGTGTCCTGCCCGGGGATGGAGAACATGAGGTCGATGCTGACGTTCTCAAAGCCGGCCTCGCGGAGGGTCTCGTAGGCGCGGATGGCGTCGGCGGGGGAATGGTCGCGTCCGAGGGTGGAGAGGATCGCGGGCTGGAAGGACTGGATCCCGAGACTGATGCGGTCGGCCCCGAGGGCGCGCATGAGCTTCGCCTTTTCGAGGTCGAAGGTCGCGGGATTGGCCTCGAGAGTCCATTCGCTCACTTCGTCGAGGTCGAAATGATCGGCGAGTCCGAGCATGAGCCGCTCGAGCAGGGTCGGACTCAGCAGGGTGGGCGTACCGCCGCCGAAGTAGACGGTCTTCGGTGCGTGACGTTCGCCTTCGCTGCGTTTCACTGCCTCGGCGAGGATGGCATCGACGAACTCGCGGTTCGCGAGCCGACCGGGCTTGTGTTTGTAGAAACCACAGTAGGGGCAGATGTGGTGGCAAAAGGGGATGTGCAGATAGAGATGCACTCCTCACTCTCCTTCCCGGATCTCGCGCACGATGATGCTGGGCCCGCGGGTCTCAACGATCTCGACGCGGGCACCGCGGGTGATCGAGGGGCCTTCGGCGACGATGTCGATTTTTTTCCCGTCGAATTCGCCGCGCCCGGAGGGCATCAGGTCGGTGAGGGTGGTACCGAACCGGCCGGTCATACCCTGCCTTTCCTGAAGGCCGGCATCGACTCCGACGGTGTCATTGAGGATGAGTTGCTTCGTGAAGGGGAGACGGTGAAAAAGCCGCATCCAGAGATAGAGAACGACCATTCCCAGCACGACGAGAATACCGAGGGCTATCGTCCCGGCGGTGGCACCGTAGGAGCCGAAGGTCGCGATGACCGCCCCGACGAGGCAGAGGGCCCCGACGACGCCGAGGATGCCGCCGGGGAGGACGAGCTCGGCGATCACGGCGGCGATTCCAACGACACTGAGGATGAGGATGAGGGTCATGGGAGGGCGGTGTCGGGATGGGGGTATCAGGCCTTGCCGCAGCAGGCCTTGTATTTTTTCCCGCTGCCGCAGGGGCAGGGGTCGTTGCGGCCGACCTTGGGCATTTCGCGGCGCTGTGGGGTCTTCGGGATCTGAATCTCGGGCATTTTCTGCGCTGGGGCGGGCGGTGGCGAAAGGCTGGAGCCACCATCGGCAGCGAGCCCTGACAATACGTCGGGCCGACTCATCTGGATGCCGCGGAGGACGCGGTTGAAGTCTTCGGGCCGGCTCGTGGTGGTGCGGAAGAGGTTGCCGAGGACTTCGGTCTTGATGCGGTCCATGAGGCCTACGAAGAGTTCGTAGGCGGAGTGCTTGTACTCGACGAGGGGGTCTTTCTGCGCGTAGCGGTAGTTGCCGATCGATTCGCGGAGGCTGTCCATTTCGTAAAGGTGCTCCTGCCAGAGCTGGTCGATGCTGTGGAGAATGACCCAGCGCTCGAGATCCTCGACGCGCTCGGGATCTTCGTGGTTTGTTTTGACTTCGTAGGCGGCTTTGACCTGGTCGATGAGAAACTCAAGATTATCGTCGTCGCTGCGGCTCCCGAGGGCGGCATCGTCGGCGGTGAGACCGAGCGGGAAATGGGTGTTCACGACCTGGAGGGCGGCCTCGTGAATGAGCTTGCCCGACTCGGGATCGTGGCAGTCGTCGAGCATCGTAGGGAGGGCGTCCTCGATGATCTCGACGATGAGGGCGTGGGGGTCTTCGGTCTGGAGAACTTCGTTGCGGTAGCCGTAGACGACGCTCCGCTGGCTGTTCATGACGTCGTCATACTCCAGGATGTGTTTCCGCGAGAGGTAGTCGCGGGACTCGACTTTTTTCTGCGCGTTCTCGACGGATTTGTTGAGCCACGGGTGCTCGAGCTCCTGCCCCTCTTCGAGGCCGAAGCGCTCCATCATCTTCGTCATGCGCTCGGCGGCCCCGAACTGCATCATGAGATCGTCTTCGAAGCTGACGTAGAAGACCGATTTCCCGGGGTCGCCCTGGCGGGAACAACGTCCGCGCAACTGGCGATCGACGCGGCGGCTGCGGTGACGCTCGGTGCCGATGACAAAAAGACCGCCTTTGTCGGCAACCCCTTCACCCAGCTTGATGTCGGTTCCCCGGCCGGCCATGTTCGTGGCGACGGTGACGGCCCCGGTCTGACCTGCGCGGGAGACGATCTCGGCCTCCTGCAGGTGGAACTTGGCGTTAAGGACGGCGTGCGGGATCTTCTCGCGCTGGAGCATGCGGGCGAGGACCTCCGATGACTCGACGCTCGCGGTCCCGAGGAGGATGGGCTGACCGGCGAGGTGACGCTCTTTGACGGTGTCGATGACGGCTTTGAACTTTTCGCGCTGGGTCTTGAAGATCTTGTCGTTGAGATCGACGCGGGCGATGGGCCGGTTCGTCGGGACGACGAGGACTTCGAGTTTGTAAATGTCGTGGAACTCGGCTGCTTCGGTCTCGGCCGTGCCGGTCATGCCGCCGAGCTTCTGATAGAGGCGGAAGTAGTTCTGGATCGTGATCGTCGCGTAGGTCTGGGTCTCGCCCTCGATCGTAACGCCTTCTTTCGCCTCGACGGCCTGGTGGAGTCCGTCGGACCAACGGCGACCGGCCATCTTGCGGCCGGTATTCTCGTCGACGATCATGACGCGGTTGTCCTCGACGACGTAGTGGACGTCTTTCTCGTAAAGGGTGTAGGCCTTCATGAGCTGGGAGATGGTGTGCATCTTTTCCGCCTGGGAGGCCATCTGCATCTGTAGCTCGCGCTTCGCGGCGGCCTTCTGGATGTCGGTGAACTCGTCGTTCCCGTCGATCACGGAGAAGGCCTCGGAGAGGTCGGGAAGAACGAAGGCCTGCGGATCGTCGGGACTGAGAACCTGGCGCCCCATTTCGGTGAGCTCGGCTTCATGTGCCTTGGGATCGAGGGTGAAATAGAGTTCCTCTTTCAGGGCAAAGAGGGCGGTCTTCTGCGGGTCGCGGTAGAACTCGAGCTCGGTCTTCTCGATGGCTCGGCGCACGTCGGTGCTCTCCATGGCGCGGAGGAGGGCGCGGTTGCGAGGCATCCCGAGCTTCACTTTGTAATAGAGGGTCCCGGCTTCGGTGGCGTCGCCTCCGTCGAGCGCTTTTTTCGCCTCCTGCGCGAGGTCATTACAGAGCTGGGTCTGCTTGCGATGCAGGTTCTGGATGGCCGCTTTGTAGACGTCGAACTGCTGATCCTGACGGACGGTGACGGGGCCGGAGATGATGAGCGGGGTCCGCGCTTCATCTACGAGGACGGAGTCGACCTCATCGATGAGGGCGAAGTAATGATTGCGCTGGACCTGCTGGACGGCCTCCTGAGCCATGCCGTTGTCGCGGAGGTAGTCGAAGCCGAACTCGCTTGCGGTCCCGTAGGTGATGTCTTTGCGATATTGGGCGCGTCGGAGGTCTCCGCGCTGGTCATTCTGGATGACACCGACGGTGAGACCGAGGTATTCAAAAAGGTAACCCATCCACTCGGCATCGCGTCGGGCGAGGTAGTCGTTCACGGTGATGACGTGGACGCCCAGACCGGTGAGAGCATTGAGGAAGACCGGCAGGGTCGCGACGAGGGTTTTCCCCTCACCGGTGGCCATCTCGGCGATCGTGCCGCGGTGGAGGCCTACGCCACCGATGAGCTGCACGTCGAAATGCACCATCTCCCACTTGACGGGGTGGTCGCAGACGATCCACTCACGTCCACAGAGGCGACGGGCCGCGTTTTTCACGACCGCAAAGGCTTCGGGGAGGATGGTTTCAAGGTAAGTGGTCCGGGCGGCGGGGAAATCGTCTTTGAGATCCTGGAAAAGGCGCTGGGCGTCGAGGATCTTTTCGACGAGGGCTTCTTCGTCGAGAGCATCGACTTCATTCACTCTGATGAAGCCGGAGGCCTTGCGGAATTCGCTGGAAAGGGATTCGAACTTCTCTGCCCAACGCTTCAGGACATCACGATTTTCCTCTAGCGGACGTGAGCGGAGAATGCGGTCGCTGTAGGTCTCGACATTCAGGGTGTAGCGCTCAAGATGGGCTTTCCAGGCGGCGGTTTTCTCTTTGAGGGCTTCTCCGGGACCATTCTGGAGCCCTTTTTCGATCTCGTTGATTTTGACGACGAGCGGAGCAATGCCGCGAATGACGCGGTTGTTTCTATTGCCGACGATGAGTTTGAGGAGCCACTTGACCATGGGAAAGACGGGACAAAAAATTTAAGAAGTTCGAATGATACGCCATTTGCCACGTTTTTCAGCGACTTTTCATCGCTCGCGGAGAGAGGATCGGGGAATAGTGAGCGGTGGTCTCACGCGTGGCGGCGGAGGAACTCGTCGGCGAGAGCCCGATAGGCCGCCGCCCCGGTGCAGGTGGGGGCGTAGTCGATGATGGATTTGCCGTAGCTGGGCGCTTCGCCGAGGCGGATATTCCGGGGAATGATGGTCTCGTAGGTGACTTCGGGGAAATACTCTCGCACGTCGTTGATGACCATGGAGGAGAGATTTGTACGGCTGTCGGCCATGGTCATGACGATGCCTTCGAGGACGACTTCGGCGTTTGCTCCCGAGTCGCGGATCTGCTGGTGCACCCCGACGATTTTTGAAAGTCCCTCGAGCCCGAAGTACTCGCACTGGAGCGGCACGATGAGTTCGTCGGCGGCGGCGAGGGCGGATGTCATGAGCACACCGAGCGAAGGCGGGCAGTCGATGAGCATGTACTCGACTGGATAGGTGGCTTTGAAGGGAGCGAGGAGATTCCTCAGTCGCACGAGGTGATCGTCCTCGCGGGCCATCTCGATCTCGCATCCGGCAAGATCCATGTCGCAGGGGATGAGGGAGAGATTGGGGTATTTCGTCTGGAGGACGAGTTCGGCAATGTCGCCCCCGTTGATGAGATAGTGATAAATACTGGGATTCTCCCCGGGCACGAAATCGAGTGCGCTCGTCGAGTTCGCCTGCGGGTCGAGGTCAAGGACGAGGACCTTGACGCCCCTTTCGGCCAGACAGGCGCCGAGGTTTACTGACGTCGTGGTTTTTCCAACGCCGCCTTTCTGGTTGGCTATTGCAATGATCTTCATGAATCTGCTACTGGTCGAAACGGATGGGGGCGGAAACTTGCCCGATCCTGACGAGGGTGAAAGGGAAAATCCGGCCGATACACGAAAAAGTCCCCCGGGAAGGAAATTTCCCGGGACTCCGAGGTGAGGCGGGAACCGCTGAAATCCTTTCTTGCAAAGCAGCCCCGCCGTTGTTGTAGTGCAGCGTGGGAAGCCCGGGTTGTCCGGGCTCGTTTGACTTCGATCACGATGCAGCCTCTCAAGTTCGGTTTACTATGGTTTCTGTGCCTGATCGCCACCTATCCGGCGGTTTTGCAGGCGCAGGAGTCGGCTGCCGCCCCGAGTGCGGCAGCTACGACCGACACTGCGCCAGCCGTTTCGCCTGTCCCGGCTGAGCCACCGACAAAGCCAGAGGCTCCCAAGGCCGGCGAGGCTCCGAAATCACCCGAGCAGGTCAAAATCGAGATGCTCGAGCGTATCGCAGATCAGCTTTCCCGCCGGATGCGGACGCTGAAAGAGCGCGAAGCGGCCCTCTCGGCACGCGAGGACGCCCTGATCGAACGGGAGAATACCGCGAAAGGGCGCGAAGAAAACGTCAGCTCGCTGGAGGAGTTGATGGAAATGCGCGAGGACGTCGTGAAACGACGCGAGAAACTCCCTCCTCCTCAGTCTTGGAACGGCCCGCCCGCTCCGGGGATCTTCGGCCGTTATGCCGCCGTCCTCGACGGGGAAACGATGCAGTTTTACCACAAAAAGGAGGCCGAAACCCGCGTCCCCGTGGCGAGTACGCAAAAGTTGGTCACCGCTCTGGTGATCTGTCAGGCGGGGGATCTCGATCGACTCGTCGAGGTGCCGAAGGAGGTCCTGCAGATCGAGCCCACTCTCGTCGGGGTGAAGCCGGGGGATCGCTACTCGCGGCGTCAGATGCTCACCGCCCTGCTCGTGAAGAGCGGGAACGACATCGCCGCGACCCTCGCGATCGACAATGCCGGCAGCGTCGAAGCCTTTGCGACGAAAATGAATGCGTTTGCCCGCTACATCGGGATGACTGACTCGCATTTCATCAATCCCCACGGTCTCCCGGCAGAGGGCCAGTACTCGACAGCGAGGGATATCGCTATCGCCGCTTTCGAGGCCTACCAGATCCCCGATATCCGCGCCATGATCGAGGCGAGAACCTTTGACTTCGTTTTCAACGACGGCACCGTGAGGACCCTTTACAACACCAATCGTCTCCTCGGCGAATTCGAAGGCTGCAACGGGATGAAGACCGGCTTCACCTTCGCTGCGGGGAATTGTCTCGTCTGCAGTGTCAGTGTCGATGGGAAGGATCGCATCTCGGTAGTCCTGAAGAGCGCGCGACCCCAGGTCTCGCAGGATAGCACCGCTCTGCTGACCTGGTCTCTCGGGCTCCAGATGCTGGGGCCGATGGATGACTCCTTTGCCGGGAATCCCTGATCACACGGATGCCGGACGGGTCACATCGAGAGGGCAGGGACCCGGCGGTTGGCGGCCTCTACCGCGTCGATGATCGAGGTGCGAACGTCATTGAGTGAGATCGGCTTGGCGACGAAGCCGTTCATGCCGCCGGCGAGGCAGGAGTCGCGCACCCCGGCGAGAGCGTGCCCTGTCATCGCGATAATGACGGGCTGTCGGGGCAGATTGAAATTCTGGCGGATCGCCTCGGTCGCATCGAGCCCGCCCATCACCGGCATCTGCAGGTCCATGAAGACGAGATCGATATCGCCCTGATTGACCCGCTCGACGCCCTTGCGACCGTTATTGGCAAACTCGATTCCAGTGTAGCCGAGTTTCTCGAGGACCATGCCCGCGATCTTCTGGTTCATCATCACATCTTCGACGATGAGGATGCGGGCCGGGTAGACTTTGGCAAAATTCCCTCCGCGCGGAGTCGAGGCATCGACCTCGGTCTCGAAGGCGTTCTCCGCGATCTCAATGCCGTTTTTCCGCTGCACCATGGAGAGGGTGTCGCGCAGTAGCTTGAGCTCGGAGACCGGTTTGTAGAGCGTGCGGATGAGAGGGAACTTCGACTCGTCGATGCGGATACTACTCTCCCCGATCGAGGAGAGGAAGATCGTGGGGATGCGGTGCTGGATCAGCTGGGTAGCGAAGTCCTTCATCCGGCTCTCGTGGAGGAGTGCGAGGGGATCAGCGATGACGATGTCGGGAGCAAACTCGATAATTTTCGAAATAACCCCATCGTCGAGCGTCGGGGCGAGGTGCGTCTTCATCTGCCAGCTCTCACAGTATGTCTGGATGAGTGAGCTGAGGGCAAAGTTGCGAGTCAGGATGACGCAGGACTTGCCGTGAAGAGGGCGCTGGTTTTCGAGCTGATGGTGCGGCTTCACGTTGCCCTGCTGCGGCACTTCGCGGAAGGGGATGTCGAAGAAGAACTCGGACCCCTTGCCCAGCTCGCTCTGCACCGCCAGCTTACCGCCGAAGATATTGCAGAGCTTGCGGCTGATCGCGAGACCGAGACCGGTGCCGCCGAACTTCCGCGTCGTCGAGGCGTCCGCCTGGGTGAAAGCCTCGAAGATGCGCTCGTGATGCTCGGGGGCGATTCCGATGCCGGTGTCCTTCACTGTCACCCGGATGAGTGATTCGCTCCCGACACGGGTCTCGCGCGTCGTCACACGCACCATGATCACGATCTCGCCTAAATTGGTGAATTTCACGGCATTGCCGACGAGATTGACGAGAACCTGCTTGAGTCGCTCGCGGTCACCATAGATCAGGTTGGGGATTCGTTTGTCGACGAAATAGATGAGCTCGAGCTGACTCTCGGCCGCGTAGTAAGCGAACATCTCGATTGTTTCCTCGATCAGGGCGACGATATCGACCGGTTCGTTCTCCAGTTCCATCTTGTCGGACTCGAGCTTGGAAAAGTCGAGCACGTCGTTGATAAGATGGACGAGAGACTGGCCGCTCGTCTGCATGATCTGGACGAGCTCCTTCTGCTCGCTCGTTAGCGGCGTCTCCATGAGCAGACTCGTCGTCCCGATGATGCCGTTCATCGGGGTGCGGATCTCGTGGCTCATGTTCGCGAGGAAGTCGGACTTCGCGTCCTGTGCGACCTCGACCTGCTGCTTCGCGATCTGGATCTCCTTGATCGAGTGGTGGAACTGGTCCGCCGTCTTGCGCAGACTCTCAGCCATGGAATTGAAACAGGCATGGATCTTCTCGATCTCGGGCGGGCCGGCCTCGACGAGGCGGTAGTCGTAGCGCCCCTCCGTCACCGTGTTCATCCCCTGCGCGAGCCCCTGGAGACGGCGGGTGAACCATGAACCCATGAAAATGAGCGAAGCAAACAGGGGGACGATGCCGATAAGGGGGAGGAAGTGGCGCAGTTCCATCACGCTGGTGAAACCGAGCACCTCCGGGTTCACCCGCGCCTGCGTAACGAAGAAGTAGGTCTCACCGCCGATGACGGAAGGGAAGGCCCCGCCCAGCGTCTGTGCGCTGCCCGAGCCGAGGATTGCGCGGATGCCGTTCGAGGCGCCGGAGAAGGTTTTGTAATCCTCGGTGAAGCCTTTGACAATACTGATGTTCTGAGCAACCGCGTCCGAGATCAATTCGCCGAGCAGTGAGTCTTCGTCCGGAGTGGGGAACTCGGAGAGAAAATGGTCGGAGAACCGGACGATCGGAGGAGTCTCGCCGGTTTTGCGGAAGATCGTGAGGCGTGACTCACCCGTGTCGGAGTAGGTGTAGTTGAGCCGGTAGAGGAGGTTGCGCACCTCTTCGGTTGGCGCGGCCCCGCCAACGGGTATCCTCGCCATCGCCTCAGGCGTGAGTTGCTGGGAAAAGGCGGCTGATTTGGTCGAAAAATCAGAGAGAATCTCGCGCCGGGCGAGCTGGAGCTCCTGCAGATAGGAGATCCCGAGACCGAGGGCCGCGCCGATTATGGCAGTCAGCAGGCTGACGGCCAGGAGCATGAATCCCAGAGATGGCTTCGAAAATCGCATGGATGTAGAGGGAAAACAGTCGCTCAAGTCCCTCGGTAAATCAAATAA
The DNA here is from genome assembly GCA_041688355.1 of Verrucomicrobiales bacterium. Lineage (GTDB taxonomy): Bacteria > Verrucomicrobiota > Verrucomicrobiia > Verrucomicrobiales > DEV007 > Arctic95D-9. The sequence continues at coordinate 41,632 of JBDNIL010000045.1, forward strand.
TTTCCATAAATTAACGAAAATATTAGAATTTAATGATTCCTCCCACGAATGACTTGCGACGACGGGGGCTGAGGGTTAAAATCCTCCCTCGCGAAAGCGCTCGGTTAGCTCAGGGGTAGAGCACCTGCTTCACACGCAGGGAGTCACTGGTTCAAATCCAGTATCGAGCACCATTTTTTCCCGTTCGGGAGAACGCTGATCTTCAGCGTATGGGGACCGCCCGTTCCCCCAGGGTGAGGGCTGCTTACTCGCCCTCCGTCGCGAAAGATCGCAGACAATTTTTATCCCGGTTACGGCGAGGGTTGTCCAAGAAAGGCCGCTGAGAATACCTCTTGCCTCACGCACTGAACCCTCTTCAGCGGCCAGTGATGTCTGGTGACCGAAATGGCGGAGCGCTCAGCGTTCACCAGTGCACCGCCACGCCCGTCCTTACCGTGAACGGCTCCATGGGGTGATAGTGAGTATCGGCGACGCCCGCGACCGGTTCACCGGGGAGCCGTGACTCATAAAAATATTCAATGTCGTTCGCGTTGCTATCGAAGACGTTGAGCAGCTCCACGTAGACATCCCATTTCTCCTTCCGGTACCCGGCGCGGGCGTTGAAGACGAGGGAATCACGTGACATCACGCTCTCGTCAGCGGTGAGGGGGCGCTGGCTGAAGTAACGGGCGCGGAGCGATCCGTAGGGGCCGGTGGCCCTGCCGGCGGTGACTCCGGCAGAGAAGGCGATCGGAACCGCGTTCTCGACAAAGCGATCAATCGTTTCGTTGCGGAAGCGGGCCTCGGAGACGGCGAGTTCGCTGTCAAAGCGGAGCCAGTCGTTCGGATTCCAGTAGACCGCCCACTCGACGCCGTAGCGCTCGGTGGCGGGTCCGGCCTCGTTGGTGCCGGCGTCGCCGACGTAGAGTAGCTCGGATTCACTCTCGAGATGCCAGAGCGAGATGGACGAGGTGACATTCTCGAGGATCTCGGTGCGGGCTCCGATCTCGGTGCCCCACTGGCGCACGAGCGGATCGACGGCGGGAGCGGGGAGACCGGTCGCCGGATCGACAGTGAGGGTGACGCCGCGCGCGTCGTTGCTGTGAAAGCCGCCGCCCCAGTTGAAGAAGAGTTCGGTGTCATTCCACGGTCCGAGGACCGCCCCGAATTTGGGATTTATCATCGCGGTAGTGTCATTGCCCGAGTTCGCCGGCAGCCCTGAGAGCGAGGTGACGTCGAAATGGTAGAGATCGGCACGGACCCCGCCGTTGATTTTGAACCAGTCGGTGAGAGCTAGCTCCTGATTGGCAAAGGTGGAGACGTTCATTTCGTAGACTTCGTCCGAGCGCACCGTGCTGGTACGGCGGCGGGCCGAGGTGTTGTGGAGACCGACTTCGCCGATGAAGTCGTGGTGCGACTGGAGCCCGACGGTGAACTCGCCTTCGCGGCCAAAGAGCTCGTTGTCGCGACGGTCGGTGATCCTGAGCCCGGCGAAGACGCGGTCATCGACCTGGTTGAACTGGTCGCCATTGACCGGATCGTTGAGGAAGTAGGTGAAGTTCGAGAATAGATCGAGGGAGTAGTGCCCGACGTAGGTATTGACTTCGGTAGTGGATCGGTCGCCTTCGTGGATCCAGTCAAAGGTATCTTAATTGGCTCGCCGCCTGCGCCGAGGGCGGGGCGGATCACCGAAGCCTGCCCGAGCGGGTCAGAGCAGCGGTGAATTCGGCCGGCTCGAGGCGCGGTTTGGCGAAGCGCACGAAGGAGTGCTACGGAGCTTGGGCGGCGCGTTATGCCGTTTTTGCAGGTGGCGGGCGGGAAGCAATGCAGGTGGAGACCGCGACGCGTTTTCTGACCTCAGTCGTTGAGGACGAGGACTGCGCC
>JBDNIL010000343.1:0-4774 GCA_041688355.1 Verrucomicrobiales bacterium
CGTTCGGATCTCTATTACCCCATGCTCGTGACCGCGCTCGGCCGCGACGCGATCTGGTTCGACTACGTCACCACGCCCGAGGCGGCTTTTGGCGACGCGGAGTTCCTCGCGAACTACGACGCCGTGCTCCTTTACGCGAATCACGCGAAGATCGATCCGGCTCATTGGGAGAATCTAAAGTCCTTCATCGAAGAGGGCGGCGGATTCGTCCCCGTGCATTGCGCGAGTTGGTGTTTCCAGAACATCCCTGACTTCGACCAGGTCGTCGGGGGGCGGTTCGCCCATCACAAGACCGCCGTTTTCCGCCCGAAGACGATCACTCCGGACCACGCCGCGATCAAAGATGTGCCCGGCTTCGAGGCCTGGGACGAGACCTATGTGCACAAAAATCACAACCCGACCGATCGCGTGATCCTCCAGGTCCGCGAAGTCGCGCCCGAGGACAATATCGCCGAGCCCGAGCCCTGGACCTGGATCCGCACCCAGGGAAAAGGGCGCGTCTTTTACACCGCCTCGGGCCATGACGAGCGGGTCTGGAGTCTTCCGGAATTCCACCAACTTCTCAAGCGCGGCATCCTCTGGAGCGTCGGCGACGAGCGGCTCGCGAGCTACGAGGTCTTCCTCACCCGGCGCGAGCCCGAGGACCGGGTCAAAGATCCCAACGTCGCCAACTACGAGAAACGAGCCGAGCCGCTCACGTTTCAAAAGCCCTACACCGCAAAGGGGGCGATGGAGCGCACCCAGGTTCCGGCCGATATGCGGCTCGAGCTCTTCGCGAGTGATCCTGACATTGGCAAACCCATCGCAATGGCCTGGGATGAGCGCGGGCGCTGCTGGGTCGCCGAGACCTACGACTACCCGCACGGGGTCAAGCCAGACGGGGTCGGCAGTGATCGCATCCGCATCTGCGAAGACACCGATGGCGATGGCCGGGCGGACAAGTTCACGACCTTTGCCGAGGGGCTGAATATCCCCACCGGACTCGTCTTTGCGAAGGGCGGGCTCATCGTCTCGCAGCCGCCGCGCTTCTTTTTTCTCAAAGACACCGACGGCGATGACGTCGCTGATGTGAAGGAGGAAATCATGACCGGCTGGGGCATTGGCGACACCCATGCCCAGGCCAGCAATCTGCACTACGGCTACGACAACTGGCTCCACGGAGCGGTCGGTTACTCGGCTTACGAGGGTAAAGTGAACGGGAAGGATCTCAGCTTCCGCATGGGGACTTACCGGTTCAAGGCCGATGGCTCGGCGATGGAGTTCCTCCACCAGTTTACCAACAACACCTGGGCGCAGAGCCAGAACGAGGCCGGGGACAACTTCGGGGGCACCGCGAACGGCGCGCCGATCTTCTTCGGCGGCATCCCGCAGACCATCGTCCCTGAAGGAATGCGGGTCATGACTGCAAAAAAAATCAATCGTGTCGATGCGGCCCACGCCCTCACGCCGAACTTCCGCCAGGTCGATGTCATGGGCGGCTACACGGCGGCAGCGGGATCGGCTTTTATTTATTCGGACAATCTCCCCGCCCGCCTTCAGGGAATGGCGATGGTGACCGAGCCGACCATGAAACTCGTCTCGCTGATGGACGTGCGTCCGGACGGCGCGGGCTACACCGCCCACGACGGCATGAATCTCCTCGCCAGCACCGACGAATGGACCTCGCCCGTCTATGCCGAGGTCGGACCCGACGGGGCCATCTGGATCGCAGATTGGCAGAACTTTATCATCCAGCACAATCCCACTCCGAGCATGGACCGGGGCGGATATGAAGCAAAGACCGGCGTCGGCGGCGCGCACGAGAATCCCCTGCGCGATCACTCGCGCGGACGCATCTATCGGGTCGTCTGGGATAAGGCGACGGAACCGAAGGTAAAATCTCTGGCCGGAGCTGACGCGCCCGCTCTCGTCGCCGCCCTCTCAGCGGGAACTCAGCATTGGCGTCTCACCGCCCAGCGGCTCCTCGTCGAGGGGAAAGACGAGTCCGCGACACCCGCTCTCGCGAAGCTCGTGATCGCGAACGACGGGAACATTGCCGCGATCCATGCCCTCTGGGCGCTGCACGGTTTCGGCAAACTCGATCCGGCCACCCACCAGGCTGCCCTCCTCGCCAAAGACTCGCGTCTCCGCCGCAATGCGATCCGGGCCCTCGGGTCGGATGAGGCGGCCTCGAAGCTCTTCTTCGGTTCCGGTGTCGTGACCGATCCCGACCTGAATACCCGCCTCGCCGCTTTGGTTAAACTCGGAGAATTCTCCACCACTCCCGAGATCCAGACTCTCGTGAAACGTCTCGCGATCGATGAAGTTACCCGGAAAGAAGAATGGCTCACCGAGGCGGTCAAAGTGCTCGCGGCGGTTCACGATGCCGCCCTCTTCACCGAAGGCCCCAACCTGCTCCCCAATCCCGGAATGGAAGACGTCGGGCCCGATGGATTCCCCGTCGGATGGAAGCGTCGCGACTACGGAGGTGAGCCGAAGAAAGCAGGCAATGAGAGCGCCGCGTGGACCATCGCAAGTGGTGAAGGCATGAGCAAAAGCGGGAAGAACGCCTTCCGCTGCATCACCCGCGCCCAGGCTGACACGAGCTTTTTCGCTGATGTCGCGCTAAAGCCGAATACCGAGTACAAACTCAGCGCCTGGGTCAAAGCGCAAGGCTTCAAGAACCCCGGCAAGGTCAGTCTCAATGACCACATCGGACGCGCCGAGACCGAGAAAGTGACGCGCCAGTCAGGCTGGGTCAAAGTCGAGACGACCTTCAACAGCAAGGACAGACCCAAGGCGAGCATCAATCTGCTGCACGTCGCGTGGGGCGACTCTTTTTTTGACGATGTTAGTCTCACCGAACTCATTCCCGCCGATGAGGCGGACGCCCTCCTGAGCGGCGACGCGACACGGGGCGGGCAGATTTTTCGGACTCATCCCGTGGCCGGCTGCATGAACTGCCACATGCTCGGGGGGCAGGGCAGTCCCGTCGGCCCCGCTCTCGACGGCATCGCTTCGCTAAAAGACGCTGCCTACCTCGCCCAGAGTCTCACCGAACCGAATGCGGTCCTCGCCGAGAGCTACACCGCCACGCCCGTCTCGCCCATGCCGCCGATGGGGCTCATCCTGAAACCGCAGGAGCTCGAAGACGTCAAAGCCTTCCTCGCCACGCTGAAGTGATATTTCACAGATCTTCCCCTTCCTCCTCCTCCCTGCGCTCCGCCCGGGCCGCCGCATAGCCTTTGTCGATGCCGCGATTGTAAATCGTGATGACGATCAGGCTGATGAGCAGACCCAGGACCGCGCCCGTGAGGAGCGGCTTGATCAGCAGCAAGCCTAAAACCGAACCGATGAGCGAGGCGAGGAGGTAGGGCACGTAGGGCGGATCGCCGGCCGCCTCTTCGTGCCGGGCCTTCCATTCGTCGAGGATCTCCCGCGCCGCCTCCGCGTCACCCGCCGCGATCTTCAGTTCGATCCCACTCTTGCGCCCGCTCATGACAAAAGGCGTCAGGGTGGCGGCGTTCTCGTGCTCGATATAGGACTCGATCCCGTGATAGCCGAGTTCCATCCGCGCGCTCTCCGCCTCCCCGAGAGAATAGAATCTATCAATCACGACCATGTCGAGGGATCGTGGAGGATTTGGTGAGCGGTGTCAATGGGTGATGGGTCAATGGGTTAGGATTTAGGAGTTAGGAGTCGGGGGTGGCGCAGGGGCGCAGTTTATCTGGGCCTCTGCTGCGCCAAAGGCGCTACCCATCGTAGCCCCGGGCAACGCCCCGGGTTTCATGGCACCTTCCTTTCCCGAGGGCTGAAGGCCCGGGCTACACGAGGGCACTGATTGGGTTCGGTCGTTCCCCGCTCATCAAGATCCGGAAAACATTAATCCCAGACATGGATGGCGAGGTCTACATGATTTGCGACCCCGCCGGCGCGCGGACACTCACAACCTGCGCTGCGGGCGACGGTAGCGAGATAGGCATGAAGCGCTGGACGGATCGTTGGCCCGAGGCAGGGGAACCGATCCTTCGTGCTGAAGATCAAGTGAAGGAGAACGTTATCGAGAGATTGAGGCATGGTGATGTCAGGGTACGGCGAAACGAGGTTTCGGTGCGCGAATTATTCGGGTCGGAATCCCGAAGGTGTTGGGATCGGGCCTTCAGCCCTTGGCTGTCTTTACAACGACAACCCGGGGCGTTGCCCCGGGCTGGAATAGAATCGCGCCTTTGGCGCTCATGCCCGTGGCAAGATGGATCGGGTTCCCGCAGCGCCAAAGGTGCGGACAATAGTAGCCCGGGGGCAACGCCCCGGGATCTTGTTTCGTAAGTCGTTTCGAGGGGGGAAAGCCCGACCCATTGGCGGAACAGCCGTCCGCTTGAGAGGTGAGCGCTGCGCTCCTCCGCCTCACCCCTGACACACTGGGCACCAGCAGGTCGTGCGTCCGCGCAGGTCCGCTCTCGTGAGGTCGTTTTTGCAGCCGCGTCTCGGGCAGATCCCGCCGTCGCGCCAGCGGTGATTCATCAGCCACGAATCGGGCAGGTCGCCCCAATCAGCCCCGATCACACGCATGGCCTCCCGGGAGACGCGCCGGGTCATTTTCCAAAGGGCGTCGAGGGCGGGTTCGTCCAGCCCGCCCGACGGTGTCTGCGGAGAAATCTTCAACTGCCAGCAGATCTCGTCGGCCATCCAGTTGCCGATCCCGGGGAAACCGCGCTGGTCGAGCAGCAGAGTCTTGAGGGGTGTCCTCGGGAAACGCCGGATGAAATCGCTCATCCGCTTTTTCGTGAAGCCACGA
>JBDNIL010000344.1:0-9980 GCA_041688355.1 Verrucomicrobiales bacterium
GAAAACGGCGTTCACCGAACCGACGAGCTGCTCCATCGGATCTTCGGGGAAGTCTTTGCCGGTGCGCTCTTTGATGAGGGCTTTGAACCCGGCGACGACGAACTTGAGTTCTTCAAGGTTCATGTCCGAGTCATTCTTCACGCCGCGCTTGGCTTTGCCGGCGTCGAGGATGACTTCAAAGGGATCGTGGTGCTCGTGAGCATGCTGCTCGACACCCATGACGACTTCGCCGAACATCTGGAGGAAGCGGCGGTAGCTGTCCCAGGCGAAAGTGGGGTTGCCGGTCTTTTCGGCAAGGGACTCGGCGACGGCGTCGTTGATGCCGAGGTTGAGGATCGTGTCCATCATGCCGGGCATGGAATCACGGGCACCGGAGCGGACCGAGAGGAGGAGCGGGTTTTCGAGGTCACCGAACTTCTTGCCCATGACCGCTTCGATCTTGGCGATGTTTTCCTCGATCTGCTTTTGCAGGTCGGCGGGCCACTTGAGACCGTTCGCGTAGTAGTGGTTGCAGACCTCGGTCGTGATCGTCATACCGGCCGGCACGGGGAGACCGATGAGGGACATCTCGGCGAGGTTCGCGCCTTTGCCGCCCAGGAGCGGTTTCATCTTGCCATCTCCGTCGGCTTCTTTGCCGCCGAAGAAATAGACGAGTTTTTCCGCACCTGCAGGTGCCTTCTTGTTGCCTGATTTAGGGGCGGTTGTTTTCGCGTGTTTTGTTTTGGCCATGGCTCGTTGGGATAATCCGATGTTGGGGTGTAGAAAACGTAAGAGACGGAGAGGGGGCGGAAGCGGTCCGGCGAATAGCGGGACGGGCTGAAACTCTGCGGGGGGAAAACGGCAAGAAACAGCCTCGACGCTGAGGCGGCGCAACTGTAACCGCCGCAGCCGAAGTGTCAAATGGGATAGCGTCGGGGCGGGCTTGCGGCGATTTTTGACGGAGAAGCATCTTTCCCGGCCGACCGAGGGCGGTTGGAACCATTCCGCTCGTCTTAGTCGCTGCGTCCGCAATTGCTTTGAAGTGTGATATCTTTCTGACGACGGACGATGGTATCCTGAAAAGACGCGAATTGGTTCGCGGCATTAAGATTCTCAGCCCTATCGAGTATTATGCAGACTACCATGACTGATTCGGAACTTCGCTCGAGAGGCGCGGCGGCTCTGACGGAATCGCTTGGCACTGTGGAGGCGGAAAGGTTCATCACCCTGATCTTGCGAGAGCCTTTCGACTACACGAAATGGAGGCAAGCGCTCTACGAGGATATCGGCATTGAGGACATCAGTGCCGCCGCCGCACGTCTCAGGAATCAACGGGATGTTTCCGGGGATTCCTGATTGCCCTTCAGGCACTGCTTTTCACCGTTCCCGGACCCACTGCACCGCATCGATTCCCACGATGCCGTCGGCTCCCTCGTTCGAGATCGTAACGGTGGCCTTTGCCCCCGCTTCGAAGACAAAATCTCCGAGTGTCGCAAAATGAGAATCGCCGAGGGGAGCGGTTTTCTGATTCAAGGTCAGTCGGCTTTCCCCCGTGGCATGGGTGGCCACTACAGTGACATTGCCCGCCCGATTTGGCGCGGCGACGTAGGCGACCCGGACGCGGTAAGCGCCTGCTTCGGGGATCGTGACTTCGAATCGCGCCGACTTTTGACCCTGTCCCTCGCCGCCGTCGTGTTTGCTTGCTCCGTCGATGGGATTGCCGTAGCTGCTGTTGGCCCAGTCGCCCGTGTAGATCGCGGCCTGGTCATCGAGGACGAGGCCGGGTAGTTGTGACGAGAGGGTGATCTCTGGCAGATCGAGGTCGAGGACTGCCTTTTGCTCCAGGAGTTTTTTCTGCAAAGCCGGCACGTCGATGGCCTGGACGGCTGATCCTGATCGTGACGCCTCAAGCGCGGCGAGTCCGGCGGCGTGTCCCATAGCCATGTAGACCGGCTCCATCCGCATCGAACAATAGGCGATGTGCGAGGCGGAAAAGCAGACCGTGACGAGGAGGTTCTCGCACTCCTCCGCTTTCGGAGTGAGGCTGCGGTAGGGAATGTGATAGGGCCGCGCAGGGGTGTCGTGAAAGGAACCTTCATCCGTGACCAGACCGTCGGCGGTCACGACGCGCTGCACGATGTGGCAGTCAATGAGAAAGGAGCCCATGCCGACGCTGTCCGGTTTGGTGATGTCGGCGGTGAGGTCCTGCTGACGCACCACGTAATCGCCGATCATGCGGCGTCCCTCGCGGATGTAGAGGGCATGAGGCCAGTGGCCGTTGTCAGTGAATTCGTCTTTGCAGAGCCCCCAAGTCGCGGCCTCGTCGCGCAGGTCAGCCGGGACCCGCTCGTCGTGCGAGAGGAACCAGAGCATGCCCTGGAGATGGGTACGATGCTCGGCGATAATGGCCTCGCGCGTCGTCCAGTCGCCGTCGGGATAGTCGGTATTGAAGCCGGGATGATCGGTCGAAAAGAGTCCCTGCGCGTTGAGGTCATACTTGCCGTTGGCGATTTCGCCGAGATGAAATATCCGGCCGAAAGCGACCTTGGGGTAGGCTGCGATGAGACGCAGGAGCAGCTCGTAGCGGGCCGGGTCGTAGTGAGTGGGCCTGGGGAAGGGGACGAGGAGGTCGGGCCGTTGCGTGACGATGAGGCGATAGTTGTAAGCCTGAGTGAGACCGTCGGCGTCACCCGCCTTTTTTGTCGGGTCGGCTTTGAAAACGCCGAAGAGCAGGCTGCCGTCGGGCGCGAGCGCGGAGATGCGCGCCGGAGTCCCGTGGATGTAGGATGGCTTGCCCGCCCGCGACATGACCTCCGCCGAGCGCTCCCGAATCGGCATGACCGTGAAGCCGGCGAGCGGTTCGCCATACTCGTCGCGGCTCTCGCGCCCGATGATGTAATTCACCCCCGCCATCGCCATGAGATCGCCTTCGTAGCTCGCGTCGATGAACTGCGCGCCCTCGTAGCGGGTGCCGTCACTGGTCGTGAGGCTGCGGATACGCCGCTCGCGGATCTCGACCGCGGCGAGACGCTGGCCGCGGATGACCTCGACGCCGGCCTCGAGGATGAGGTCTTCGAAGGTCTCCCTGTTGAAATGCGGATCCGCATACCACATGAATTCGGCCGGGACGTTCTTCCCGGCACGGGTGAAAAACTCCAACGGAAAGCCGCCGATGGTGTCCTTGTTGCCCACATCGGAGCGGGCGAGACCGCCCGTGACCATTCCCCCGATCCAGGGAGTGGGCTCGATCACGAGAACCTTCGCACCCTCCCGCGCCGCCGTGATTCCCGCCGCCAGGCCCGAGGGCGTTCCGCCGTAAACGATGATTTCCCGGCCCGTGGCGGCGGAGGAAAAAGCGGAGAGGAAGAGGAGAGAAAGGAGAAGGCGACGCATTGGAAAAGTCCCGGAAGAGTGGGACTAGAGTAAGCATCGCCCGAGTGACGGGCAACCCGCTTTATTCCCGCGAACCTCTCAATTCCCTCAATGCGCCTCGATCCTTCGGCCTTTGGGCTGGCCGATTTCGATGAGCAGATTCGTGAACCAGCTCTCGTCGATGTCGAAGGGCTTACCGCCTTTGATGCGGGGAAAAGCGATCGTGCTCATGATATCGCCATTGTCCTCATCGAGTCCGGCGACGCCGCTGACGCCCGCAAGCGCGGACTTGGCCGCTTGGGCGCAACTGGCTTTGATGAGCTCAAGGTCGTCGTCATTCGGTGCGGCGCTGCGGGCAAAATATCCGCTCTTCTGGACGAGGAATTTCTCGGCACCGAGCTTCTCCTTGAGTTCATTGGCGAACCACTGGCCCACGTTGACCGAGTCGAGACGGTAGTGGCCGAAGGCGTCCTTGGCGGGCTCGTGTCCCTTCGACTTCATCTCGGCAATGATGTTGTCGAGACCGGCGCCTTCGCTGACGAAAATGTTGACGCTGTCGTGCTCATCCATCTTGGCATTGAGGCGCTCGATCTCTTCCTCCATGTTGATTTCCATCTCGGGGACCCAGACGGCATCGACATCCCAGCGCAGTTGATGAAGGAGCGCGTCGGGGAGCCAGTCATATTGGTGCAGGCTCTCATGGTAATCGTAGGCGGCGCGGGCGGTGAGCCAGCCGCAGTGGCGACCCATCACCTCGTGGATGATGAGCTGGCGGGCACTCGTGGTGTTCTCGTTCGCGACGTTGCGGAAAAAGCGGGCACTCTGGTGGGCGGCGGTCCAGGCGCCGAGGGTCTGCTTGATCGGGTAGACGTCGTTGTCGATCGTCTTGGGCAGACCGACGACGGTGAGATTGTAACCGTGTTCGTGAAGGTAGTTCGCGAGGTCTGCGGCGGTGGTGTTTGTGTCATCGCCGCCGATGGTGTGGAGGATGTCGACCTTGTCCGCCCGGAGCCGCTCCGCTGCGATCTGGAGGGGGATTTCACCCGGCTTCACGAGTCCGCGCTTCGTGCAGTCATCGATGTTGGTCAGCTTCACCCGGCTGTTCCCGATCGGGCTGCCGCCGAAGTTGTAAAAAATAGCTGCATTTTCGCGCACCTTTTTCGGAAAGTGATAGGAATTCCCGAGGAGGAGCCCCTGATACCCGTTGAGGTAGCCCATCAGATCCGCGTCGGGCGCGAGGGTATTGTACTGTTCGATCAGGCCTCCAATGGAAGCGGAAAGGCAGGGAGCAATCCCCCCGGCGGTCAAAAAGGCAATTCTCATCAGGTCAGCTAAGGAATTTAGTAAAATAGGAGTCTCCTTGTCGGCATCTTCCGATGGATCGAGGGGAAGTCAAGCCAGCCCGAAACAGTGCTGAAATTTACTAAGGATGTTTTAATTATTGATATCTATGAAATTTTTAGTAATCTTAGATAAATTCGTTTTACCTGATGATCCGCGTTCCGTTCTCTTCCGCATCCGAAGCCAGACTTGTCACTGTCTTGGCGCGTGCCCCTTTGCGCGCTGACGGCACCCCGGCGAGTGAGGACGAACGGGTCGCGATGATCGAGGCACGCCTAGCGACCCTCGAGCTGAAGCTGGTGAGTCACGCCGAAGAGTTGAAGCTCCAGATCTCTGAGCGCGTCGCGCGCATCCAGAGCCGGCTCGAGAGCGCGATGCGTCCCTTTGAGGGGGGAGTCGATGAGAATGCGGTGGAAGACGGGGCGATGAATGTGGTTCCCTTTGCAGCCGGGTCAAAAGACCAGCACCATCTCCACGCGAGCAACGCCCGCGAGGCGCTCAATGAGCTGAATCAAACGCTCCGTCTCACCAGAGAGCATCTCGAGGCTCTTTCCAGCAGTGTTGATCGCATGCGCCAATCGGTGACGAAGCGGTAGTCCATGTCCGGCTCTCCCTTGTAGCTGGCCTCTGCGAGCTCAGCTCTGCGAGCTCAGCTCTGCGAGCTCAGCTCTGCGAGGCCGGATTGGGCACTCTGTCTTTCAAACAGCGCCCAATCCGAGGTCACAGACCCCGGCTACAGTAGACAATTAGACAAGATCGGGCTATCACCCTCCGGCCTACTTCTTGCTCGTCTCAACCGCTTTCTGCAACTGATCGAGAGCGGCTTTTGTCTCAGCGGCCACGGCTGCGGCTTTCTCCGAGCTGGCCTTGAGGGCCTCGGCGCGCTTTGTGGCTTCGTCGACGGTCTTGATCGCCGCGTCAAAGTCAGTCTTGGCTTGGGCAGCACGCTTTGCCGCCTCGGCAGCAGCCGTCTGCACTTCTGCCACAGCTTTGGCAAACATGGGATCGCCCGCAGGTGCCGGAACTGGTGCAGGTACGGCTGGCTTCGCGGGAACAGGGGCCGGAGCGGGAGGAGTCGCGGGTTTCGGAGCCGGAGCCGGAGGCGTGGCCGGTTTTGCCGCAGGTGCGGGTGCGGGTGCGGCTGGCTTCGCGGGAACAGGGGCCGGAGCGGGAGGAGTCGCGGGTTTCGGAGCCGGAGCCGGAGGCGTGGCCGGTTTTGCCGCGGGTGCGGGTGCGGGTGCGGGTGCGGGCGCGGCTGGTTTCGCAGGAGCCGGGGCGGCAGGGGCGGGAGCCGCCGGGACAGCCGCAGCTGCAGCCGCCATCACCGGTTTCGTGTTTGCTGCAAGGGCCACGGGCTCCACTTGGGGTGCCTTCCATCCGGTGTTGATGTCGATGCCGGGGATGGCGGCGGCGAGCTTCGCGGCTCCGGCGTCGGTGGCCTTGGTCTGCCAGATGAAGAGCTTTTTCAGGTTTTTCAGCCCGGCGAGCTTCTCGATCCCCGCGTCGGTGACCTGCGTGCCGTAGAGGTTCAGGTATTCGAGGTTGGCGAGACCCTTCAGGGAGTCGAGGCCGGCGTCAGTGATGGCGGTATTCTCAAGGTGCAGGCGGGTGAGGCTATTCATCCCGGCGAGGTGGGCGAGGCCTTTGTCGCTGACCTTGGTGCGGGCGAGGTCGATCCACTTGACGCGCGCTGAGATTGGCTTCAGCGCGGCGAGCTGGTCATCGGAAAATTCCTTGCTGACATTCAGCGCGCTGAAGCGCAGCTCGGGTGTGTCCTGCGCGATCGCCATGAGCGAGGCCCCGGTCTTTTCCACATTGCCGATGGTGTCAGTGACGAGCTTGTCCATCGCCGGATCGGCTTTGGGGGCGTCAGCTTTCGCTACTTTTTCAGGGACTTTGGGGAGGTTGCCGAGAACGTGGGCGAGGGCGGCCGTCGCTTTCTCGTCGGGCTTGAACTCAGCGACGGTTCCGGTGCCCTTGGCGCCGCTGCTGATCCAGAAGGCAAGCACGGCGGTCTCCTCAGCGGTGAGCTGATCTTTGTCCTCCGGCGGCATGTGCTCGTCGTCAGCGAGGGGCAGGTAGACCCGCTGGAGGAGGGGACTTTCGTCCAATTTGCCGGCTACGATTGCGGCGCCTTCGTTGCCGCCTTTGAGGAGAGCCTCGAGCGAATCGACGCGGAGCTTGCCCTTGGGCTTCTCTTCACCATGGCATCCGGCACACTTGGCTGCGAGGATGGGGGCGACGAGATCACCGTAGAGCTGGCTCTTCGTCGCGTCGGCGAACGCGGGCGAGGTGGCGAGGAGGCTCGAGGTGAGCAGAAAGAAAAGGACGCGGCGTTTCATAGGCGGGGAAGTTGAATACAAGAATCACCTACCTTATTCCTGTCCGTAAAGGGAAATCAAGTCTCAATAGGGTAGGTGATCATGGTAAAGTTGCGCGTGGGATCTTCCGAGTTGCCGCCGTTAGAGGGAGGGAGCATCTTTCGGTTTTTGAACCTAATGACACCCGAAGGAGCAAATCAAACCATGGAGGCAATCGTGATGCAGGCATTGGGGGAGGAGGGTTTTGGCCTCCTCGTCGCCGCCTTTTATCGTCGCGTCCGGACCGATGCGATCATCGGACCGATGTATCCCGATGACGATTGGGAGGGCTCGGAAAAGCGACTCCGCGACTTTCTCATTTTTCGTTTTGGCGGGTCTGATCGCTATCTCATCCAACGGGGGCATCCGCGGCTGCGGATGCGCCATGCACCCTTTCGCATCGGCGCGGCCGAGCGGAATCGCTGGCTCGAGCTGATGGGTGCGGCGATGGACGAGGTCGCTCTGGGAGGCGAGGCCCGCCCGCATCTCGCCGCTTTTTTTGCCCAGGTTGCCAATTCCATGCGCAATCAACCCGACGAATCTCCCGCCGAATAACCTGCATCCTCCCTCCAAATCCATGAAAATGCCCCTCCGATCCCTCCTCCTCAGTGCCACCCTGTTGCTCGGCACCGCCGCTCTTCACGCGGAGGAAAAGACCGTGGTCCAATCGGTCAATTACCCGCTCCACTATTTCGCGACCCGCCTCGCGACGGAGTCCTTCGATCTCCAATACCTCGTCGATCCCGAGGTCGATCCCGCCTTCTGGAAACCGAAGGATGCCGATCTCACGGCTTTTCAAAAGGCGGACCTGATCCTCCTCAACGGCGCCACCTACGAGAAATGGATGAAGACTGTCTCGCTGCCGTCCGCGAAGATGCTCGATACCTCGAAGGCCTTCGCCAAGACCTATCTAAAGACTGAAGGCAAGGAGCATCGTCACGGCGACGGCACGGTCCATTCCCACGCCGGAACCGCCTTCACGACCTGGATCGATTTTTCCCAGGCGAGTCAGCAGGCGGAAGCCATTGCGACCCGCTTCAAAGAGATGCAGCCCGGGTCCGCTGAAAAGATCGACGCGAATCTCGTGGCCCTGAAGTCCGATCTCGATGCCCTCGACGCATCGATGAAGGCCTTTGGTGAAAAGTGGGGCAACGAAGCGCTCGTCGCTTCGCATCCCATCTACCAGTATCTCGCCCGCGCCTACGAATTGAAGATCGAGGCGATCGAGTGGGAGCCGGCGATGGAAATTAAGGGCAAGGACCTCAGCGACCTCAAAAAGATCCTCGCTAAACACCCCGCCAAATGGATGATCTGGGAAGACGAACCGACTGCGGAGAATATCACCGCGGTCAACGCCCTCGGATTGAAAAGCGTCGTTTTTTCCCCGAGTGCCAACGTCCCCGGTGAGGGTGACTGGCTCTCGGTGATGAAGGCGAATATCGCTAATCTTGAGGCACTTCTGGAAGCGGGCGAGTGATTCAAACCCGCAGTGGTGACATCCACGTCGCCCCTTGCCAGCGGGCGACAGGAATGTCGCCCTTCCTTGGTCGCGGCCCTCACGCGATGGCGCGGGTGAACGTAGGTCGTATTTTCCGCTAAGCTGATTTCATGAACCAAGACCGCACCCTTTCCCGCCGCCGCTGGCTCGGCACCACCCTCGCTGCCGGAGCCGCGCTGCCGTTGCTCCCCGCCGCCTCTGCGGACGGCGCTCTCCGCATCGCGCCCTTCCGCTACGATGTCACGCCGCCGGTGGGACATCCTCTTTGCGGCGGTTGGATCACCCCGGTGAAGTCGGTCGACGACTCGCTCGAGGCGATCGGCTTTGTCATCCTCGGGGCGGGGGACCCGATCGTGATCTGCGCAGTGGACTGGACCGGACTGCTCAATGAGGCACACATTCAGTGGCGAACCGTCCTCGCCGAGGCCGCCGGGACCACACCCGATCGAGTCGCGGTGCAATGCGTCCACCAACACGACGCGCCCTTTGTCTGCCTCGCGAGCGAAGCGCTCATGGCGGAGGAAAAGACCGGGCTCACCGTCGTCGATACGGCTTTTTTCGCCGAATGCCTCAAGCGCGGCCGGGATGCCGTGAGGGAGGCTCTGGCGACCGCGAAACCGCTCACTCATATCGCCTCGGCCGAGGCCACGGTCGATCGCATCGCCGGGAATCGCCGCGTCGAGATCGGGCCCGACGGGAGGGTCGTTCGGATGCGCGGTAGTGCCTGCCGTATTCCGGAGCTGATTGCGCTACCGGAGGGACTCATTGATCCTCAATTGAAAACAGTGGCTTTTTACAGTGGTGAAGAAAAGATTGCGGCCTGTCATTATTACGCCTGTCATCCCATGAGCCACTACGGTCAGGGCGCGGTCAGCAGTGATTATGTCGGTCTCGCCCGCAAGCGGATCCAGGCCGCCGAGCCGGGGTGCACGCACCTCTATTTCACCGGATGCGGCGGGAACATCGGCGCGGGCAAATACAACGACGGCAGTCCCGAGGCCCGCATTGAGCTGACCGATCGCCTCCATGCGGCGATGGTGAATGCGGGGAAATCGCTGCGTCCGGCTCCTCTGAAAAAAGTCTCGTGGGCGACCCACGATCTCTTGCCCGAAGTGAACCCCGTTTTTACCGAGGCGGGCGAACTCGCCCAGGTTCGTAATGCCGCCAATGCCGCGTCCAATCGCATCCGCCCCGCGATGCGAGTTAGCTGGATCCGCCGGCTTGAGACGAAGATACCCATCATCCTCAGCGCCCTCCACCTCGACGAGGTCACTTTGCTGCATCTTCCAGCGGAGAGTTTTGTCGAGTATCAACTTCGCGCCCAGTCCCTCGCTCCGGATCGATTTGTCGCCACCGCCGCCTACGGAGACGGAGGGACCTGGTACATCCCGACAAAGGAAGCCTTTCCGCAGGGCGGCTACGAAGTGAGC
>JBDNIL010000345.1:0-11078 GCA_041688355.1 Verrucomicrobiales bacterium
ATCGATCTTTCTTGATCGGTACCTGGCATTTTTCCGCCTTCGGTAAGAGCTGCGGGAAAAATTTCTACGCGCCGATTTGTTCAGCAATTCAGGCGGCGGTCAGAGCCGGGCCAGTCAAGGGCTTTGTTCGGCATATTGAGTGATACGGGGTGGGGTGAGTCGTTCCGTTAAAACCACGACGCCGAAAAATCATCGTGCCCACTTTGATTTCAATTGGGCCGAGGCTGAGAGCGGAATTTACTACGCCGACGGGCATCTCTGGCTGGATGAATTCGCGGGTTTCCCGGCTTATGGAATGCGCCATCGCAAAGACGCCATTATTGAGGCCGGGATCCGGAGCTGGGAGGAAAGACGCTGGGTCGAGCCCGGGGAGCTGGGGTGATTGGGATTCATTCCGGATGCTTCATTCTCGCGATCAACGACCTGTAGCCGGCCTCTGCGAGGCGGGGGTCGGTGATCGGGCGGTCAACGGCATCCACGTGTGAGTCGATGGCCGCGCGGCCGCTCAATCCGGCATCGGAAAGACCGGCTACAGGATGCCTCGTTCAAGAGCGACGGCGCTGATCACAATCCCCCAAACCGCCGGTGCCGGCGCTGGTACTCGGCGATGGCGTCTTCGAGATGCTCCCTCCGGAAGTCAGGCCAGAGGGTCTCGGTGATGACGATCTCGGCGTAGCTGATCTGCCAGAGGAGGAAGTTGGAGACCCGGCACTCCCCGCTCGTGCGGATGAGGAGGTCGGGGTCGGGCATGGCGGCGGTGTAGAGGTAGCGGGAAAAGGTCTCCGTATCGAGGTCGGCCGGGTTGATCGAGCCGGCTTTCGCTTCTTCCATGAGGCGGCGCGCGGCATCGACGATCTCTTCGCGCGAGCCGTAGCTCAGGGCGACGACGAGGGTGAGACCGTCATTGTTTTTGGTCTTTTCAATGGTGTCCCTGAGTTGCTTCTGGTTCTTCTGCGGCAGCCTCGCGAAATGTCCGATGACCTGGAGACGGATGTTGTTCTTCATCAGGCTGGGGGTCTTCTCCTTGAGGAAAAACGCGAGCAGGGCCATGAGGGCGGTCACCTCAGCCTCGGGACGCTTCCAGTTTTCCGAGCTGAAGGCGTAGAGGGTCAGGTATTTGACCCCGAGATCCCCGCAGGCTTTGAGACACTCTTCGACTGAGCCGGCACCGGCGCGGTGTCCTTCTCGGCGGGGTAAATTCCTCGCAGCAGCCCAGCGCCCGTTGCCATCCATGATGATGGCGATGTGCTGCGGGATCTTTTTTTCGGGATCGGGCGCAGCCATGGGTCGGGAGAGCGTCGGACGCTCAGCGGATGATGGTCTGGTCGCGGGAAGGTCCCACGCCGACCATGCTCACCGGCGTCTCGGTTTCGAGTTCGATCCGGGCGAGATAGGCGAGGGCGTTGGCCGGGAGATCTTCGTAGCGGGTCACACCGGTGGTGTCGCACTGCCAGCCGGGCAGATTTTCGTAGACGGGGACGACGCGTTGGAAGTCCTTTGCCGCTGCGGGGGGAAGGAGCAGCTTCTTCCCGTCGAGCTCGTAATGAGTGCAGACGGGGATCTCGGCGCAGTCGTCGAGTCCGTCGAGGATGGTGATGGCGAGTTCGCTGAAGCCGTTCACCATCGCGGCGTACCGCACGAGGACGAGGTCGAGCCAGCCGCAGCGGCGTTTGCGTCCGGTCGTGGCCCCGAATTCACGCCCCATCTTGTGGAAGCGGTCGGCGAGGGTGTCATTCTGGGTCGGGAAGGGACCTTCGCCGACGCGGGTGGTGTAGGCCTTGGTCACGCCGACGACACGGTCGATCTTTTGCGGCGGCACGCCGGAACCGGTGCAGGCTCCGCCGGAAGTCGTGTTCGACGAAGTGACATAGGGATAGGTCCCCTGATCGATGTCGAGGTAGGTGCCCTGGGCTCCTTCGAAAAGGAGGGAGCGGCCTTCTTTCATGGCCCGGTGGAGGGTCTCGACGGTGTCGGTGCAGTAGGGAGCGAGGCGCTCGGCGGCAGCGAGGAGTTCTTTGCCAATCGCTTCGGCGTCGAGTTTATCCATGCCGACTGATTCGAAGAGCACGTTGCACTCGGCGATACGGGCGTAGAGACGCTCGGTGAAACTGACCGGATCTCCGACGAGGTCGTGAAGGCGGAAGCCGATGCGGTCGATCTTGTCTCCGTAGGTCGGGCCGATCCCGCGTTTGGTGGTGCCTATCTTGCCGGCGCCGCGGCTGGTTTCGCGGTAGGCGTCCATCTCGCGGTGAAAGGGCATCACGAGGTGGGCGCGGTTCGAGATCTGGAGATTCTCGGGAGAGACGGCGATGCCTTTGGCGATGAGGCCGTCGATCTCCACGAGCAGGGCGATGGGGTCCATGACGACGCCGTTCCCGATGACGCAGAGTTTTCCGGGCCAGAGAATACCCGAGGGGATGAGGTGGAGGATGTACTGGACGCCCTCACTGATGACCGTGTGTCCCGCATTGTTGCCGCCCTGGGGACGGACTACGACATCGGTCTTCTCGGTAAGAAGATCCACGATCTTACCTTTTCCTTCATCGCCCCACTGGGCGCCAATCACGATGGTATTCGACATGAGAAATCAGAGTTCAAAACAGAGAAGGTCGCGCCTGCGGATCGACGGGAAAACCCGGCAGCGGTAAACGCAGGCAGAGACAGGACCGGCTGAGCCGGCGCGGATCATAGACGAGTTCAATGGCGGGGGAAAGTCATCAAATTCACGCAGCCTTCATCATGGTGGCAAGGACCACCACGGCGATGGCCGCGAGGATGGCGATCACACCGAAGGCTATTGCGACCTGTGCGAGGGTGTTTTTCTTGACCACCTTTTCGATGGGGGAAAGGTCACCGAAGCCGGCGGGACGGTTCGAGACATCGGCGATCTCGGCCACGTGACCGCTCGCGTAACCGCTGCCACCCGCAGAGGAACCGAAAGAATCGTCTGTCGGGGCATTTTCATCCTGAAAGACGGCCTCGACGCTGCCGAAATTGACTCGTGAGCCATTGCCGAGGACCGCCTCGGAGATGGCTTCGCCGTTCAGGAAAGTGCCGTTGGTGGAGCCGAGATCCTGAACTTGGAAGGTGCCCCCGATGTTGTAAATGATGGCATGGGAGCCCGACATGGAGACGTGATCGAGGACGATGTCGTTGTCGGGGCCGCGCCCGATGGAGACCTGCTCGTATCCGTCAAGGGCGAGCTCGATGGGTTCCTGATCGGGGACGTAGATAGTGATGGTTGCCATAGCGAGGTAGGTTTTACTACGGATTAACGGGATTGATCAATCAGATTAGCAAATTCTTCGAAGAAGTAGGAGGCGTCGTTCGGACCGGGGGCGGCCTCGGGGTGGTATTGGACCGAGAAAACGGGGTAATCGCGGTGTCTCATGCCCTCGATGGTGCCGTCGTTGAGGTTGAGGTGGGTGACCTCGACGTGGGCGGGGAGCGAGTCGCCGTCGGCGGCAAACCCGTGATTCTGCGCGGTGATCGCGATTTTCCCCGAGCGCAGGTCTTTCACCGGATGATTCCCGCCGCGGTGTCCGAACTTGAGTTTGAAAGTGGTTCCGCCGAAGGCGTGGGCGAGAACCTGATGCCCGAGGCAGATCCCGAAGATGGGCTTTTTCGCCACGATCTGCTTGATCTCACTGTGGATGTAGTCGAGCGCAGCCGGGTCGCCGGGGCCGTTGGAGAGGAAGACGCCGTCGGGATTGCGCGCGAGGACCTCGGACGCGGGAGTACGGGAGTTGACCACCTCGACCTCGAAGCCTTGCTGGCGCAAGCTCCTGAGGATGTTGCGCTTGATGCCGAAATCGTAGGCGACGATGCGGTATTTGGTGTCACCGAGAGAGTGGTAGAACTGGCCGTCACTTTCCTCGAGGACTTCCTGTGTCGTCGGATTCACGAGGGTCCAGCGACGGCTCTCGATCCCTTCGGGGTCCCACTGATAGGGGGCGGGCGTGGTGACTTCTTTAACAAAGTCCGATCCCTCCATGGGCGGGGCCTGGCGGGCGGCGGCGACGGCGGCGGCGGCATCGAGGCTGCCGTCGGTGCAGAGGGTCGCGCGCATCGCCCCGGCGACGCGGAGGCGTTTCGTGAGGGCGCGGGTGTCGACGCCTTCGATCCCGGGAATGCCGGCTTCGACGAGGTAGTCGTGGAGCGACATCTCGCTGCGCCAGTTGCTCGGGACGTCGCAGAGCTCTTCGATGACAAAGCCGCGCACGTGGATAGCGCCGCTCTCTGCATCGGCCTTGTTGACCCCGTAGTTGCCGATGAGCGGGCAGGTCATGGTGACAAATTGACCGCGGTAGGAGGGGTCAGTGAGAATCTCCTGGTACCCCGTCATCGAGGTGTTAAAACAGATTTCACCGGCCTGCGTCGTCGCGGCACCGAACGAAATGCCGTGAAATACAGTCCCGTCCTCCAGTGCGAGGATTGCTTTTTTCCTTTCTCTACCCATACGGTACTCGACCCGGCTTGCAAAAAGGGCCATGGGAGGATGACAGAAAAGCGGAGGGTTTCAAATGGTTTGTCGGACCCGCCGCCATCAGAGGTCCAGAGAGTTGGGGGAGGACGGAAAAGGGGAGGATTTCCCCGACTTCGGGGGGAACCCGCCTGTTTCGAGGGCTTCCGGAGGAGTGAAAAGAGCGTAAGCTTTCTCTTGGAAAGCGCGTCAGGGTGCATACCTTCCCGTTCTCACTCTCCATGGACTGCGATCAAAGAACCATCGTGAACGCGCTCGTCGATTCCTATCAGGAGATCGGCGGGATCAATCGCCTCGACAGCGCCAACCTCCCCTCGAAGCGCACCGTCACGGCGACCTGCGAGAAGTTGATGCAGCTCCTCTTCCCCGGCTATCACGACGAGGACCCCATCCCCGCGGATGAGCTCGAGATGATCACCGGCGAGCGCATCGCCATCCTCGTCGAGACCCTCGTGGTCGAGGTGGCCAAGACTCTCCGGCTTCGTGATGACGAGTCCGGCGAGCAGCACAGCGGCTACGGCCAGCAGGCGCGGGAGCTGGTCTGCCAGTTCCTCTGCGAACTGCCGCGGATCCGTCGTCTCCTCCAGTCTGACGTCGAGGCGGCCTACGAGGGAGACCCGGCGGCGAAGAACTTCGACGAGATCATCCTCGCCTACCCCTGCATCGAGGCCATCGCGATCCAGCGCTGCGCCCATGCTCTCTACGAGCTCGATGTCCCGCTCATCCCGCGCATCATGACGGAGTATGCCCACAATCTCACCGGGATCGACATCCATCCCGGCGCCTCGATCGGGACCCACTTTTTCATCGATCACGGCACCGGCGTGGTCATAGGGGAAACCTCGGTCATCGGCAACAATGTGAAGCTTTACCACGGCGTCACCCTCGGGGCCCGCAACTTCCCCAAGGATGAGAATGGCCGCATCGTCAAAGGCAACAAACGGCATCCGAACGTCGAGGACCACGTCGTGATCTACCCCCACGCCACCGTCCTCGGCGGCAAAACGGTGGTCGGCGAGCGCTCCACGATCGGGGCGAATGTCTTTCTCCGCGAGAGTGTCCCGCCCGATTCCTTCGTCACCAATGTGGGGGAAAAGCTGAACCTTTACAACAAGATCACCGGCGAATCGGTCGAACCGATCGAGTCGAGCGGCGATTCCTGAGCTGATGGCGGAGGAAGTAGATCTCTTCGTGGAAAAGACGGCTCCCGCCGACGCCTCATCCCGTGCCTACCTCCACCCGCGGTCCGGTAAGGACGCGGCTCTCACTCTCGTCGCGGCCGATCTCGCCCGTGAGAAAGGCCTCAATCCACTCGCGGACACGGTAGTCGTCTCGTGGAATCCCCGCATGCGCACGGCGGCGGGGCGGGCTTTTGCAAAAGACTTCCGCATCGAGCTCAATCCCAGGCTCCAGGACCTCCCCGAGGGCCAGCGCGAGGCGGAGCTGCGCAACACCTTTCTCCACGAGCTCGCCCACCTCATAGCCTTCGCCCGGGTGGGGCGTCGCCGCATCCAGCCGCATGGGATCGAGTGGCAGCAGGCCTGTCACGATCTCGGTATCCCGGGCGAGGACCGCTGCCATGCCCTCGATTTCAAACCCCGCCGCCTCGCGCGGAAGTATGCCTACACCTGCCCGCACTGTCGCGCCGTGATCGACCGGGTCCGCCGTCTCTCGCGCCGCGTCGCCTGTTACAAATGCTGCCGCGCCCACGCGAGAGGGCAGTTCGACCAGCGATTCCAGCTCGTCGAGACGCGGCTGGGGTGAAACCTCGGGTGATTCGTTTCCTCTTTTCAAGGCGGCGGGGTTCGGCGACACTCTCCGGCATGACCCCCCTCCGTGCCTTCGCTCTCGTTCTCCTGTTTTCCACCGTCGGCTTCGGCGAAGAGAGACCGAATCTACTCTGGATCACCGCCGAGGACCTGAGCCCCGCCCTCGGGGCCTATGGCGACACCTACGCGACGACCCCGCGCCTCGATGCCTTTGCCAAAGAGAGTGTCCGCTACACCAACGCATTTGCCGCCGCGCCGGTCTGCTCACCCTCGCGCTCGACGCTGATCACGGGGATGTGGGCGCCCAGTCTCGGGACGAGCCAGATGCGGTCCGCTTATCCGATCCCGTTCTCGGTCAAAGGCTTCCCGACCTACCTGCGCGAGGCCGGTTACTACACGACGAACAACGAGAAGACCGACTACAACACCGCCGACGAGGCGCGACTCATCAAGGAATCGTGGGACGAGAGCAGCGGCACCGCCCACTGGCGCAGCGAGGCACGAAAAGACGGGCAGCCCTTTTTTGCCGTGTTCAACGAGATGGTTTCGCACCAGTCCCGCACCATGGTGTGGCCCTACGAGGTCTTCAAAGCGAACGTGCAGTCGAGGCTCTCTGCCGCCGAGATCCACGATCCCGCGCGGGCCACCGTGCCACCCTACTATCCCGACACCGCACTGGTGCGCCGGGAGATCGCCCGATTCTACGACTGCGTCACGGTGATGGACAGTGAAGTCGGCCGTGTCCTCGACCAACTCGACGAAGATGGCCTCGCGGAAAACACGATCGTCTTTTTCTACTCCGATCATGGCTCGGGCATGCCGCGCCACAAGCGGCTCCTCCACGACTCGGGGATGAAAGTCCCGCTCATGATCCGCTTTCCCGAAAAATACAAACACCTCGCCCCGGCGGCGGCGGGGGAGGCGGTCGACCGGCTCGTCAGCTTCGTCGATTTCGGACCGACGGTGCTTTCCCTCCTGGATCTCCCCGTGCCGGAGACCATGCAGGGCGAGGTCTTCCTCGGGTCAAAAGTGGCTAAGGACGAACCAGAGTATCTCTATGGCTTCCGCGACCGCGTCGACGAGGTCTTCGACTTTTCCCGCTCTATCCGGAGCAACGGTTATCTCTACATCCGCAATTACCTGCCGCACTACTCGTGGGCCCAGCGCAGCGTCTTCTCCGACCTCGGCGAGATCCAGCAGGAGATCACCCGCTACGCCGCCGCCAATGCCGGGAAGCTCACTCCGGCGCAGCTCGCCTACGTCGGCCCGACCCGGCCGATTGAGGAATTCTACGACGTCACCGCCGATCCACAGAATATCGTGAACCTCGCCACAGCTGAACGCAGCCCTGAGCAAAACGCCGCTCTCGAGGCGCACCGGGCCGCCTTTGTGAAAAAGCGCGGCGAGATCCTCGATCTCGGCGTCCTCCCCGAGACCATCATGGCCGATTATATTCTCGAAGAGATGCGCCCCATTCGCGAGATCACGACGGGGCAGTCCGATCACCGTCCCGATCTCGCCGCGATCTGGGCGGCGGCTGATCTCGTCGGGAGAGGGAGCCGGGAAGAACTCCTCGAGCTCGTGGAAAACGGCGACGATGCGATCCGCTACTGGGGCATCATCGGCCTGCGCCACGCCTACCCGGAGGATCAGGATCTGCTCGAAGACCTCTACGACTCCATGGACGACGTCTCCGCCGCGGTCCGCCTCGAGGTGGCCGCGTGGATGGCCGGGGTCTCGGAGAAACACCGCGAGCAGGCCATCCAGGTCATCGGTCGCGAACTCAACAACGAAAACTGGTGGACCGCTTTGCAGGCCTGCCGCGCCACCGAGCTGCTCGGGGTGAAAGCTCAGGCCCTGCTCCCCGTGATGGAGACCCTTTACCTCCAGCATCGTCCTCTCAGCGGCGAGAGCAGCCAGTTCCTCGCCTTTTCCTCCGGGGCCTTCCTCAAGGCCATGGGCATGCCGACCGAACCCTGGGACTTCAGCCCGAAACGCTAACCCCGACCTTTCCCGCATTGAGGCCGTTGACCGGCGCGGCATTTTTCGCGACCTTGTAATGATGAAATCCTTTTTCCTCTGCCTGAGCCTCTCCGCTCTATTTCTCCCGGCGTCTGCCGACTGGACCGAGTTCCGCGGACCGACGCAGGACGGCATCGCCACCGGCAAGCTCCCGACCGAGTGGGGTGAGGACAAAAACGTCACCTGGCGCCGGGAGATCCATGGACTCGGCTGGTCGACCCCGCTCGTCATGGAGGGAAAGATCTGGATCACCACCGCGACTGAGAAGGGGCACCGGATGTCCATCCTCTGCCTCGATGAAAAATCGGGCGAAGTCCTCCTCGACCGGGTCTTCATCACCAGCGACAACCCCGAGCCGCTCGCGAACAATCTCAACACCTACGCCTCGCCCACCGGCGTGATCGAGGCCGGGCGCGCCTGGTTCAGCTTCGGCAGCTACGGCACGATCTGCCTCGACACGAAGACCTTCGAGACGATCTGGGAGCGCCGCGACCTTACCTGCAGCCACTGGCGCGGCCCCGCCTCGTCGCTCGCGAAGTGGGAGGATACCATCGTCCTGACGATGGAGGGCGCCGACCAGCAGTACTTCGTCGCCCTCGACAAAACGAGCGGTGAAACCCTCTGGCGTCGCGACCGCTCCACGGCCTACAACGACGAGAAGGACGGCATCCCCGCCAACAGCGGCGACATGCGCAAGGCCTACAGCACCCCCATCTTTGTCCCCGTCGGCGACACCGTGCAGATGATCTGCAACGGAGCGAAAGCCTGCGCCGCCTATGATGTAAAAACCGGCGAGGAAATCTGGCACGTTCCCTACGAGACCCACTCGCCCTCCTCGCGCTGCGTCTACAGCCCCTCGACCGGCATGGTCTACATCAACACCGGCCTCGGCAAGGCGGAGATCTGGGCGATCCGGCTCGAGCCGGGGATGAAGGGCGACGTCAGCAAATCGCACGTGGCCTGGTCTTTTTTCCAGCGTACCCCGAAACGCTCCTCGCCGGTGATCGTGAACGATCTTCTCTTCATGGCGAACGACGGCGTCCTCAGCTGTGTCGATGCGAAAACCGGGAAATCACAGTGGGCCGAGCGTGCCGGGGGGGAATACTCCGCCTCGATCCTCGCGTCCGGGGACCGCATCTACTGTTTCGACGAAGTCGGGCTCTGCACCGTAGTGAAGGCGTCCCCGACCTTCGAGGTGCTCGCCGAAAATCAACTCGAAGGCGGTTTCATGGCCTCCCCCGCCGCGAGCGGCGACGCCCTCATCCTGCGGACCAAGACCCATCTCTACCGCGTCGAGCAGTAAGTGTTTTGTTAGGATTGCGAAGTCTCGTGGTGGCGGATTGCCGCTTTCCGTGTAAAATTCGCGGAAATGCACACCGCGACACCGGCTGATGAAGGATACCTCCGCGAAGCGCTCACGGAGGGGCGCAAGGGACTCGGCACGACCAGTCCCAACCCGCCCGTGGGCGCTGTCCTCGTCAAAAACGGAAAGATCATCGGGCGCGGCTGGCACGAGCGGGCCGGCGGTCCCCATGCCGAGATCTTCGCCCTCGGTGATGCCGCCCGACAGCACGGTCCCGAGGCGGCACGGGGCGCGACTCTCTACGTCACCCTCGAGCCCTGCTCGACGCAGGGACGCACCCCCGCCTGCACCGGAGCGATCCTCGCGGCGGGTCTCGCCCGCGTCGTCGTCGGCACGACCGATCCGAATCCCCTCCATGCAGGCAAAGGCCTTGATCTTCTGCGCGCGGCGGGAATCGAAGTGGCGACTGGAGTGCTCGAAGACGAGTCCCGCGAGCTGATCCGCTTTTTTTCCCATCACATCACGACCGGTCTGCCCTGGGTCCTCGCGAAGACGGCGATGACTCTCGACGGACACACGACCCTGCCGCCCGGGAGCGGTCAGTGGGTCACTTCGAAAGCGGCCCGCGACGATGTCCAGTTCTGGCGTCGCCAGTGCGATGCGATCATGGTCGGCGGCGAGACCTTCCGCCGGGACAATCCGGCCCTGACCCTGCGGGGAAAATGGGCCGAGGGCCGCGTCCAGCCCTGGCGGGTCGTGTTGAGCTCTGATCCCGATCTGCCCGAGGCGCACCGGCTCTTCACCGACTTCCACTCGAACCGCACTATCATCCACGATGGACTCAGTCTGCGCGAGTCGCTCACCCGTCTTGGGACTCTGGGAGTCACTTCGGTGATGCTCGAGTCGGGCGGACGTCTCCTCACCCATGCCCTTGAGGAAGGGCTCGTGAACGAGATGATCCTCTACATCGCACCCGTCCTCGGTGGTGGGGAGAATCGTCTCATCCGCAGCGAGGGCATCGTCGGCAGTCTGCGCGATGTCGAGGTGACCACGATAGGGGCCGACATTCGCGTGCGGGGGAAAGTGGCGTGAGCGGAGTGGAATGACTCCCCCTCTCCCGGGTTTGCCCGTTTACCGGACGGTAAAGATCGCGTATAGAGAAGCTCTCCAATGAAGAACGCTCTCCCCGCTGCCGTCTTGCTGCTTTCCTTCGCTGCTTCCCCCGCCGCAGCCTCTCTCGCCGATATCAATGACGCCGCCGCCTTCCTCGCGGGGGTCGAGCTGCCGCACCGCAGCGACCATCCCCTCACCCTCACGGCCGACTGGAAGTCCCATGCGGCGCAGTTCGGCAAAGATTTCACCAATCACCAGGCGCGGGTCCTCTTCCCCATGTCGGCCTGGGCCGCGACCGAGGTCAGTCCCGTGCAGCCTGCCGGCGGAGTCGTCCGCTATATGTTCAGCGGGCCGGACATCCTGCACGCCTTTTACATGTTCCCCGCAG
>JBDNIL010000346.1:0-2686 GCA_041688355.1 Verrucomicrobiales bacterium
CCTCCCTGGAGATAACGATTTCTCCACTTGGAAACTGAGTTGCGGTGGAGTCCGGTCCGCTTGATGATCTCCTCGTTGGTGAGACCTTCTCCTGCGAGAATGATAATCCTTGCACGCTCGGCGACACCTTGAGATACCGAGGTCTTCCGGCGCAGGAGTTCTTCAAGTTTCTCAATCTCGACGGACGTTAACTCAATGGAATCGGCAACAAATAGCATACTCTTTCATAGCGCATACCTCGCCATTGCACAATAACTAATTGATCGATGCACTAGCGTTGGGAGGAGCGTCGATCACCAATTCGCTCACTCCACTTTCTTCATTGTGAAGATTTCAGGATTCTCAGGATCAGGCTTATGGCGATGGGAAACATGTGGATTGAATGAACCACCCCAAAACTTTTTATCAATCACCTCGTATCCGTCTTTCGTGATGTCGAAGATTTGGAGATTGGTCCCGTCTTCACCGATAATCGAAAAACGTCCTTCTGCGTCTGTTATCAACGAAATCTGCCTCAACTTAGTAGAACCTTGCTTCAATAATTTTTCTGCAATAGAGTCAATGTATTCCCGAATCTCTGCAATCAATGAGACTCCCGAAAGAGGTTTTCCGTCGGGTGTAGTGACCTTCCCGTAAAAAGTTACGTTTCCATTTTTTAACGATTGCGTCCGGTGAACGTCAACATATTGACCCCATGCCGTCCAACTCATTTCCGGTGGTTTCAACCGTTTCTCCTCGGCCGTAAACTTACGTCCAATCTTCTTTTCTAAGGCGGGCATTTCATCCTCTTCGATAGTTTTCCCAACTGCTTCACTTCGAACAACTGGGGCGGACTCGGTAGTAGATGGAAAATCTGCTTTTTCAGTGCTTTCAGCAACACGGCTTTCCTTCTTGCTAACCATAATCCAGATTATCGAAGCAACTAACAGGAGAAACACGGCTAAGACGAAGATTCTCTTCATGGTCTGACTTTGCTTGGGGTGATAGAAAACGCTTTCTCTTGAAGAGCACGCCAGAACTCCCACCTAATCATGAGCGTCCCGCGAAACTGAGCACTGTGGTCGGCTGGATCAGCCGTAAAATTGCTGTCACTGCCAGGCGTGAAGCCGTTTGCAAGGTCAAACTTTCCTTTCATGCCGCCAGCCCCCTCTGCTCCGATTGCTAAGCTACGTCCCTCAGCTGCGTGGGCAAAAATTTCGTAAGTGTCCCTCGGAAACTGAAGTGGTGGATAATCTCCTCCGTAAAGGAAGTTCCCATCGTTATTTGCTGCGTCGAAAGCGTGGCAAGAATACCCCTCACTATCGTTTGGTTTCCATTTCTGTCCGGTTTGCCATGCATCGAGCGCGAAATCCAAGTTATTGTAGAAATTGAAAATCTTCCCGTTTATTCCCCCGTAAATCGGGCCGCCTTGAGGTGGGTAATCGGCATAGCGCTCGGGGGTTTCCCATGCAACGTCAGTGCGTGGAGCAAGGTTTTCATTGTAAGCATGACCTACCATAGCAGTCTGGCATGCTGCGTAGGTATGAACTTGTGCTCCTGCTCGCAGTGCTTCGCTGGAAACGATCCCGCCCATGCTATGGGCCATCAGGCGAACTTTTCCGGGATACTGCGAATTCAGGTGATTTAGAAACGCCTTGAGTGGACCCGCGCCAACATGATAGGCAACTTCCTCACTGTCTGCATAGTTATCAAAATCCAATGGGAAATCCCACTCGTCTCCTGGCAAATTTCCTTTGTCAGTATACCCGGTTGGCCAGCTAAAGTTGAAGAACTTGCCCTTGAACCCTGTCTGCCACAGCCGCTTGAAACTGGTTTCTCCGAAACTTACTTGATCCCACGGATTCATTCTCCATCCGTGCACAAACACGATCACATCATCCTCTTCGGGTCCATTCGGATCGTAAACACCGCTATCTAGAGTTTTCGACGGATTAGCAGGGATAGCATCAATCGCTGCCTGCATAGCGTCTCTATCACCAACCACAGAATTTGACGGCTCCCCAGTAGGAGATGCTGTCCAATGCTCAAACATCTTCGCTACCGGAAGTAGCTTGATCGGAACGCTAGGACCTTCGACCGTCGAACCGTTTTTCGGTCTCAATAACAATACGATTTCTCCCTCGCCCTCAGTGATTCCCTCGAAAATCAGATAAAGAATGCCTTCACTGCTCAAATTGGCTTTCAGCGACTGATCGCTTCTTGAGTTGGCACCGCTATCTTCAGCAGGAAACCATGACTCCTGATTATTCACAGATATGACCCTCGTCTTGTATCTATCTGGCGTACTCGTAGGCGGGTTACACTGTTTCTCTGCTTCTTGCTGTTCGAAAAGGTATCTTTCAGAACCTGCTTCTTTATCTGCAGCATAATGAACTCCGATGCTACCACCGCCCCTCATCTTCAATCCGACTTCCATTTCGCCGTCCTCGATCATCTGCTTGATCGACGAAAGGTCCACATGGAGGCGTGTAAAATCTTCCAAATCTCGTGGACCACTAATGGTTGTGCGTTGAGAGTCTGCACCTGTCGATTTGATATCGGTAGCTTTAAAATCGTATCCTTGGTCGCGGTCATCATTAATCCAGAACCGGAACTGCTCGTCTTGTGGGATCGTGTCCCCTGCATCACCCAAAATATCGTCTTCGCCATCTCTGTCGTAATCGACCTTTATCTCCACAGGCAGGAG
>JBDNIL010000347.1:0-6400 GCA_041688355.1 Verrucomicrobiales bacterium
ATCATCGGCATTCCGATCGGCTCCTTTTTCGCAGCCGGACGCCTCTTCCGCCACGAGGGCGAGGGCGACCCGGCCTGGAGGGTAGGGGAAAGCAACGACATCCGCCCGCTCCCCGGACAATCAGGCGTGGGCCGGGTCTGCTTCTGGATCGTCGTCTCCCTCACCTTCATTTACCTGAATTTCGAAGTCTGGAAGACGATGGACCGTCTCTTCGACCCGCTCATGCGGCCGGGGATGACTCTCGTCTGGGTCGGGCTCGGCGCGCTCCTCCTCCGCGAGATGACGGTGAACCAGTCAAAGCTCGCGACCGTGCTCTTCTGGACCCTTGGCCTTGCTCTCGTCGTGAAGGTCTTCGGCTTCGACTTCCTTGACTGGAATCCCGGCTTCGATCTGGCCTATGCCCGACGCGACTTCACCGAGGGCTTCCTCATCCGGGCGCTCAACTACGGGGCGGTGATCTTCTACCTGCTCTACGCCGCCCGAACCCTGACAAAACGTGAATCCTACTCCGCCGATGCCGCGATCTTCGGCTACGCCGCCCTCGCCGGTGCCTTCCTCTACTCGAGCCTAGAGATCTGGACGGGACTGTCCCGCTTCCTCCCCGAGTTCCGCATGGGCGGCCTCTCGATCTTCTGGTCGCTCTTCGCGATCGCCCTGCTCCTCGCGGGCATCCTCAAAGGCCGCGCCGCCCTGCGGGGGGTCGGCCTCGTCCTCCTCGCCGGCACGATCCTGAAAGTCTTCTTCGTCGATCTCGCCGGACTCGATCAACTCTACCGCATCATCGCCTTCATCGTCCTCGGGATCGTCGTGCTCGTGGGATCGTTTCTTTACTTTAAATTCAGCAGCCGCTTCGAAACCGCCCCGGACGAGGAAATCGAATCATGAAAATCCCCCTGCTCCCCCTCGCCTTTTTTGCCCTCGGGCTGCTCCCGGCGACCGCAGAAGACTCTCCCGGGTTCGACACCACACCCTATCAATACCAGCGCGGGATCGTCGGAGCTCCCGTCGGGGACAAACTCCTCAGGGTGACGTTTGATCGGGATCTCTACCGGCACTCGGGGTCCGACCATTCCGCGCTGCGCCTCGTGAAAGAAGTGGGCGGAGTCTACACCGAGCTGCCCCGCGTCATCGCTCCGGTCCATCGACCGCCCGCCCCCGCAGGAGAAACCCGCATCCCGCATCGCATCGAGTCCTTTGAGGATAACGACGATGGCAGCATCGAGATCTCGGTCACGCTGACCGGCACGACAACCCCGGCGCGACTCGAGATCGTCACCCCGTTGCGTGACTTCGAGAAAAACGTCACCGTTTTGACTTCGCCGGACGGCATCACCTGGACGGCACTGGTGAGCAACGGGCTCGTCTTTGACTATGAACGGTTCCTCGGCTTCCGCCGCACCAGCCTCGAGCTCCCACCCACGAAGGCGCGGCGTTTGAAAGTGCGACTCGCCGACGCGACCGATCAGCAACGTGCCCTCGTCCGGACCCTCTCCCGAACTGTCAGCGATGCCGCCGGCGTCACGGTGAGCGAGAGCGGGACAGTGGCGACGCGCCAGTTCCGCATCGATGAGATTCGCTTCTTCACCGCCGCTGTTGAGGCGGCGGAGAAAGAGTGCGAAGAGACCTACGAGCTGGAGATCCTCGAGCAGAGGGTCGATGCGGAAAACAAAACGACCGTGCTGCTCCTCGACGGCGGTGGCCTGCCACTCCGCGAGTTCACCCTCGGCACGGAGGATCGTAACTTCCGCCGCGAGCTGCTCATACAGGTGCCTGACAAAACCACAACAGACTCCTGGCATACCGTTCAGCGGGGATTCCTCCACTCCTATCACGTCGGTGATTTCAGGGACGAACGTCTCGCCCTTCGCTTCGAGGAAGGACGCAGCGAGCGCTACCGTCTCGTCATTGAAAACGGCGACAACCCACCGCTCCGCTTCACCAGTGTCAGTGGAGAAGGCGACCTCGATGAGCTGCTCTTTCTCGCCGCGCCGGGCGAGAGGCTTTCCCTTTTCTTCGGTGCCCCTCACGCAGCCTTCGCGCCTGCGAGCCTCGACACGGCCGCCATTCTCGCCGCGCAGGAGAGCGGGGTAAAGCGCACGCGCCTCGAGCTGAGCCCGCTCACGGAGAACTCGACCTTCCTCAAAGAGAAGCCCGCCGAACCCCGTCTCTTCGAGTCAAAAACTCTGCTCTGGAGCATCATCGCCCTCGTCGTGGCGATGATGATCTGGATCCTCTACCTCACTCTGAAACGGATCGATCAGATCGAGGGAGAATTGGACGAGGAGTAGTCCCTTCCCCTCACTCCTCCAGCCGTGCCAGGAGATCCTCGGTTGAGACGGCGTCGCCTTTGCGAACGAGGATCTCGGTGACGGTGCCGTCGGCGTTGGCGGAGATGGTCGTGAGCATCTTCATCGCTTCGAGGGTGATGATGGGATCGCCCGCCTTCACCTTCGTACCGACGCCGATGTTGATCTCGGTGACCATGCCGGGCATGGGGGCCACGACCTGGAGAGGATCTTTGACGTCGCCCTTGGGTTTGGAGGTCGAGTTTTTCGGCGCGAGCGATTTGTCGAGGATCTGGGACTCGCGGGGCATGCCGTTGAGCTCGTAAAAGACATTGCGACGGCCTTCGTCGTCGGCCTCGCCGATACCGATGAGCTTGATGAAGAGCAACTTGCCGTGATCGATCTGCACCTCTATCTCCTCGCCCAGTGAGAGACCGTAAAAGAAGGCCGTCGTCGGCAGTCCGCCGACCTGATCGTAGGTGTTGATGAACTGGTCAAAGTCCGAAAACACCTGCGGGTACATGAGATGGCTGTAGAGATCGTCTTCACTGCAGGGGCGGCCGAGCTTTTTCGTCAGCTCTTCGCGGGTCGCATCGAGATCGACGGGGGCGGCGAGTTCGCCGGGCCGCTTCGTCGTGGGGATGCGATCTCCGAGGACGACCTTCTGCACATCCTTCGGCCATCCTCCGTCTGGCTGTCCGAGTCCGCCCTGGAGCATGTCGATGACAGACTCGGGGAAGTCGTGCGAGCCGGGCGCGAGGCTCGGGACATCCTGCGGCCGGATCCCGCGGGTGATGAGATACATGCACATGTCACCGACGACCTTGGAGCTGGGGGTCACCTTGACGATGTCGCCGAAGAGCTGGTTCACCTCGGCGTAAGTGCGGGCGATCTCAGGCCAGCGATGGCCGAGCCCCATGGCGTTGGCCTGCTCTTTGAGGTTGGTGAACTGGCCGCCGGGCATCTCGTGGAAGTAGACCTCGGCCGAACCGGCCCGCGGGGCGGTGTTGAAGGGCTCGTAAAACGCGAGCACTTCCTCCCAGTAGTCCGACATCTCATTGAGGGTGTCGAGATCGATCCCGGGGTCGCGCTCGTGGCCGCGCAACGCGGCGCAGACGGAGTTGAGATTCGGCTGGCTCGTCGATCCTGACATGGACGCAATCGCGAGATCGGCGATGTCGACCCCGGCATCGGCGGCGGAGAGGACGGACGCGGCATTGATCCCCGAGCTGTCATGGGTGTGGAAATGGATCGGGATCCCGATCTCTTCACGCAGGGCGGTGACGAGCCTTTTCGCCGCGAAAGGACGGCAGAGGCCCGCCATGTCTTTGATCGCGAGGATGTGGGCCCCCATCTTCTCGAGCTCCTTCGCCTTGGCGACGTAGTAATTCAGCGAATACTTGTCGCGCTTCGGATCATCGATGTCGCCGGTGTAGCAGATCGCCGCTTCGCAGAGAGCGTAGGGCTGGTCGCGGACCGCGTCCATCGCCACGGTCATGTTCGGCAGGTAGTTGAGCGAGTCGAAGATACGGAAGATGTCCATCCCCGAGTCGGCGGCGTGTTTCACGAATCCGGCCACGACATTGTCGGGGTAGTTCGAGTAACCGACCGCATTGGAGCCGCGGAAGAGCATCTGGAAACAAATGTTCGGCACCTTCTCGCGCAGGTCGCGGAGCCGGTCCCACGGGCTTTCCTTGAGGAAACGCATCGCGGTGTCAAAGGTCGCCCCGCCCCACATCTCGAGGCTGAAAAGGTTCGGGGTACGCTGAGCAACGACGCTGGCGACATTGAGCATGTCGACGGACCGCATCCGCGTCGCGATGAGCGACTGGTGGGCGTCGCGCATCGTCGTGTCGGTGATGAGGAGCGGCTTTTGCTCGCGGATCCAGGTGGCAAATTTCTCGGGCCCGAGCTCGAGGAGACGGGTGCGCGAGCCGGCGGGGATGTCGCCGCGCACATCGAACTCGGGGACACGGGCCGGCAGCAGCACCTCGGCGGGCCGATACCCCTTCACCGTGGCGTTGCCGTTCACCGTCACATCGCTGAGGTAGGAGAGCAGTTTCGTGGCCCGGTCGCGCTTGGGCTCGAATTTGAAAAGATCGGGGTTCGTGTCGATGAGGCGCGTCGTCGCATTGCCCGAGCGGAAAGTCTCGTCGAGGACGACGTTTTCGAGGAAAGGGATGTTCGTCTTCACCCCGCGGATGCGGAACTCGCGCAGGGCGCGGTTCATGCGCTGGAGGGCGATGTCGAAGCGCGGACCGGAGGCCGTCAGCTTCACGAGCATGGAGTCGTAGTAGGGCGTGATGACCGATCCGGCATCGCCCGCGCCCGCGTCGAGACGGATCCCGAATCCGGCCGCCGAGCGGTAGTTGATGATCTTGCCGTAGTCGGGCGAGAAGCCGTTCGCGGGATCCTCGGTCGTGATGCGCGCCTGTACCGCATAGCCATTGCGGGCGATGTCGGCCTGCTGCGGGATGTCGATCTCGTGGCCAAAAAGGTCGTAACCCTGCGCCACGAGGATCTGGGAGCGGACGAGGTCAATCCCGGTGATGACTTCGGTCACGGTGTGCTCGACCTGGATGCGCGGGTTCATCTCGATGAAGAACCACTCTTTCGTATCGAGGTCGTAGAGGAACTCAACCGTGCCGGCGTTGTTGTAGCCGATCGCCGTCGAGATCTTCACCGCCGCGTCGCAGAGCTCGTGCCGCACCGTCTCGTCGAGGCCGAATGAGGGCGCGATCTCGATGACCTTCTGGTGGCGGCGCTGCACCGAGCAGTCGCGCTCGTGGAGGTGGACGAGATTGCCGTGTTTGTCACCGAGGATCTGCACCTCGATGTGTTTGGCCCGACCGACGAATCGCTCGAGGAAAACGGCGGCATTGCCGAAGGCGTTTTCCGCCTCGGTCTGGGCCTGGTCGAGGAGTCCGTTGAGTTCGGACTCTTTCTGCACCACCCGCATGCCGCGACCACCGCCGCCGAAGGCGGCCTTAATGATGAGCGGGAAACCGATCTCCCGGGCGACCTTGAGCGCCTCGGCGCGGTCCGTGACCGGCTCTTCCGTTCCCGGCAGGGTGGGCACGTTCACCTTTTTCGCGAGAGCACGGGCCGAGACCTTGTCGCCCATGGCGTCGAGCATTTCGGGATCGGGGCCGATGAACTTCAGCCCCGCCTCGCGGCAGGCACGGGCAAAGTCAGCGTTTTCCGAGAGGAACCCGTAGCCGGGGTGGATGAGGGTGACGCCTTTTTCCTTCGCGATCCGGATGATGCCCTCGATGTCGAGGTAGGCACCGACGGGGCCTTTCTCCTTGCGGAGACGGTAGGCTTCGTCCGCCTTGAAGCGGTGGCGGGAAAAGCGGTCCTCCTCGGCGTAGATGGCGACGGTGCGCAGACCGAGCTCCGTGGCGGCGCGGAAGATCCGGATGGCGATTTCGCCCCGGTTCACGGCCATCAACTTTTCAACACGGGCGGGTTCCTGATTCTCGGTTTCAGACATGGGCCGAGACTATAAGGCCAGCCCTCGCCACGGAAAGGCGGATTTTTACGAATTCGAGTATGCCGCGCAAGCTCGCCTTCTCCCGGACTTGTCGGCCTCGCCACAGAGTCGTGCGGGATCGGACCCTGATGCCCCCCTACTCGGATCTTGCGGAAAGCGGCAGATTGAGGCATCCTTATCGAAGATGAAGTCACCTTTGCTCGACGCCATGTCGGAATCCCCGGTGCTCCCCGAATTGATCCAGGAGGCACCGCGGGCGATGGGCCGCGAACAGCGGCTGCGTGAGAAGTTCTATGCCGACATCACCCCCGAGGACAAATGGGAGTTCATCCAAGGCGAAATCGTGATGCACTCTCCGGCCCTTAGCCGGCACCTCGTGGCGACAAAAGGGATCTTCAAACTCATGGACGCCTATGTTCAAGTCCATGCCCTCGGTGTCGTCCACATCGAAAAAGCAATGACGAGTTTCCCCCGCAACGACTACGAGTCCGATGTGATCTTTTTCGGCACGGCCAAATCGGCTCTCATCACGCCGGACACGTTGCGCTTTCCCGTTCCCGACCTCATCGTTGAAGTCCTCTCGCCCTCGACCGAAGCGCGCGACCGGGGGGTGAAGTTCGTG
>JBDNIL010000348.1:0-2487 GCA_041688355.1 Verrucomicrobiales bacterium
CTCTACCGACACGGACACTTCCGCGACCGTGCATAGCGCAAACGATCCGTGCGAAACGCCATGAGGAATCGCCCGGGAGCGCCGCTTTCCGATAGGTGCCCGGAGGAGCACCAGGCTCGCTAGCCTTTGATTCACATGGGTTTCCGGGCGCGCCCTTTAGCTGCGGCCGCTTCTCTCGTGCGTTGGCAGACTATTTGCGAAAACGCTCTCAATGACCTCTCTATCGACTTCCCCTTTGGCGCTGCCTTCCCCTGACCAAGAGCATGCCCTGCTCGGGTTTTCCCTCCGCCTTCATCTCCTCTACCGGGGGCTCCTGCGAGCCTCCCTGGGAACGGGCGATATGGTGCCGTGGTGGACGGGATGCGCCGCCGAGGCGGTCAACGATCTCCACCACGAATTTGTCGTCTTCACCCGGGCCCGCCTGGAGCAGCCTTTCGCCGCCATGCACGGGCGGGAAATGCGCCGGTGGGAGGAACACCTCGCCGACATCATTCGCCGCAGCGAGTGCGAGGATGCCTGCTCCCGGGATCTACTCGACGAGATGAAAGGCATCGTCGAGAGCGGTGAAGAACTGCTCCCCCACCTGCGGAACGGAACCGCCAAGGAGATGGCCCTGATGCTCTCCCGCTACCGCCGCTCGCTCGCCCGGATT
Source organism: Verrucomicrobiales bacterium (assembly GCA_041688355.1). Lineage (GTDB taxonomy): Bacteria > Verrucomicrobiota > Verrucomicrobiia > Verrucomicrobiales > DEV007 > Arctic95D-9. The sequence continues at coordinate 653 of JBDNIL010000348.1, forward strand.
GAGGCCTCGGAGCCGCTCGGGGCCACGAGGGGCTTCTTCCCGCGAAGCGAGGGAGATCTGCTCCCGCAGGAATGGGATCGGGTCCTCTCCGCGATCCGATGCGAACAATGCGGTGATTTCGCGCCGGTGAAGTTGGGCTCGTGGCGCTGTCTCGAGACCGCCCTTGGGGAGGTCGCCGAATCCCTCCCGGTGAGACCGGCGAGGCCTCATCTTTCTTCACCCGTGAACTTGATGGTGCCGGGGCACGAAGCGACGACGGGCGGGGGTTCGGGTGTGATGGACTTTTCGCTCACGGTGCGGGAGCGGGTCCCGTTGAACGTGCGTTTGGTCCGGCCATAATCGAACTGAGACAAGCGTATGGATACCTCTGATCCCGCCGGCAGCGACGAACTTCCCTGGAAAAAGATTATCAAGTGCGCCGTGCATGAGATAAGATCACCCTTGTCTTCACTTCGGACCTCAGTCGAGATTCTCAAAATGAATCGCCTCGACGACGAGCAGTCACAGAAGGTGATGACCATGATGAATCGGCAGATTGAAGCCATCTCCGACCAACTCGAGGCACTGGTGGCTCGACCGCGCACCTTCCTCGATACCCCTGTTTCCCATGAGTGAATCTTCCTTGACAGACACCGGCGACCGCTCTCTGCGGGTCCTCGTCGTAGATGATAATCGCGATGCGGCCGACATCCTCGCGATGTTTTTCGAACTCGACGGCAAAATCGCAAAGGTCGCCGGCGACGGAGAGGAGGCGATCTCGCAGGTCGCGGCTTTTGACCCGCATCTCGTCCTCATGGACCTGGGCATGCCGCGCATGGACGGCTACGAGGCGGCCCGCCGCATCCGCGCTCACAATCCCCGCATTGTCCTCGTCGCGCTGACGGGTAGCGATAGCGATGAGGCAATACGGCGGACCGTTGAGTCGGGCTTCGACCTCCACCTCGTGAAGCCGGCAATGCCCGATTCCCTGCGAGGGGTGCTCGAGCGCTACTTTCCGAACCACTCTTGATCGGTCCGAACCCGACGGATCGTCTGTGGAATACTACGGAAAAGCGAAAACCCGGCGGCGATTCCCTCTTTTTCTTGTTTAAAGGGAAACGCGCCGGATCTAAACCCGGGAAGCCGCAGGGAGCGGGATCCGCATTTTCTCAGTAGCGATAGTATCCCCGGTTGCGAGCGGCCCGGTTCTTCGAGATCTCAGAGCCGGCGATCGCCCCGACAGCCCCACCTACGAGTGCTCCGCCGGTACCACCGGTGATCAGGGCACCCGTGCCCGCGCCGATCGCACCTCCGGTGAGCGCCCCCCGTTCGCCGGGAGTGCAGGAGATCAGGGCCGTCGTCGTGACGAGCCCTAGGGAGAAGAGTGTGACTTTCAAATAACTTTTCATATCAGATAGGAGTGTAACGTTTTGGGTTCTTTTCGGGCGCCGCTTTGACATTCCCGAGGGGGTGGCCGCTGCGGAGCTATCTCCTCTTTTGCAGGGAATGTGCCACGAGGGCGAAGAAACCGTGAGGTCAAGGAGGGCGGGGGATCCGCGTTGCCCGCCCGGTCAGGTCAGTCGCGGAGATCGGGCATTTTGCCTGTGCCTCTCATGCAAATGACTCGGCTGTGCAGTCCCGTCAATCGAAATGGGGTGAACACCCCATTGGTGTGGACGGTCCAGCCGATTACTGTGTCTCATACTTCCCAAAGCCATGAAGAAAAAACTCATCATCGTAGCAGATCTCGGCCTGCTGCGCGCCTATCGCCAGACGCAGACCAAAGCCGACCGACAACCGCACCTGGAACTCGTCGCCGAATTGAAACCGGCCGAGGCCCGTGAAAAACGGTCGGA
>JBDNIL010000349.1:0-10724 GCA_041688355.1 Verrucomicrobiales bacterium
GCCTCGGGCGAGTACAAGGAGATCTTTTTCGGGAACCCGGACTCGTGGTTCTCTCCCCTGGGAAAGCACTCCCTCCCGCATTGCCTCCTCGATGGCAGTCCGCTCAAAATCGAAGACGTCGAGAAGAACGAACCCGACAAATGGAAAACCACCGACACCTGGCGGGGCAGGAACGGAGTCTGCCTCGTCCTCGACGGTCGCAAGTCGCCTGCGATCGAGAATCCGGGTATCACCTACCTCGCCGGGAAAGAACACCTCGAGGATCTCATCACGAACTTCGGCGAGGATTCCATGCAGCTCTGGACCTACGGCATCGGGCGAATGCCGCCCTCGGGTGTCGTCGAGACGCTCATCTCTCCCCAGGACCTCCGCACCGCGGGCGGCCAGCTCCCCGTCGAGCAGCTCGTCTATCCCACGACCGACCTCGCCGGGCTCGATCCGTCGGGCGGCCGGGACGGGGTCCGGCTCACGAGAATCCGCGTCGGGATGGGGCCCTCGGGTCACCCGTCGATCGCGATCCTGAATGTCCACCCGATCACGGTGAAGATCACTGCTGGCGACATCTCCGGGCAGATCGCGACGCAGGCCGCCACGAAGCTCCGCGAGTGGGGCATTCCGATCAAGGATTTCGCCGCCGACGCCACCGGCAACCAAGGCGCGCAGGTCGACCGCATCGAGCAGGAGATGGGACAGCGCGGCGCCTGCCGTGTTTTCTTCTCCGGACCCTCAACCGAAAGGCCGATCTCGGCCTCGGGGCATACGGCAAGGCAGCACTACAACGATCACGCCACCGAGCTGCTTGCGAACTTCGCGGCGATCGTAAGACAGGGAAGGATGCGGGGGATCACCGATCCGATCGCCCATCAGATCACGACCCGCCGGGCGATCAAGCAGAACGGGAGGATGAAGGCGGAGGAGAAAGACGACTGGAAGGGCCGGAATCAGGACCGTTCTCCGGATGATCTGGATTCGGCGGTGTGCGCGGTGGAGCTGGCGATTCGGCGGAAGGTGATCCGGCCGTACATCGATGCGCGGGCGGTGGCTGCGCCGAGGGATGAGGACAGTTTCTTTTTGCCGGCGGGACGGCGGGCGAATTATATGGACCGGTTGAGGCGGGCGGCTCGGGTGGCGGGGAGGTGAGAAATCGTCCCGGGGGCCGCCTAAAACTGTCCTACCCCAACCCTATTTGTTGCCCTGAGACACCCTGTTTTGCCTTGTATTGCCCGCGTTTGTCTTTTATGAAGGTGTTCGACAACGCTCCATCAAGGGAAAGGTGCCACAGACCCTGAGTCACTGAAATCGCTCGAAGCCCACTCCTGGAACAACGGCCCCGAGAACGCCGATACGACCCTCCCTTTATGCCACGCAAGCCAAAGACTGACCCGACCGCTCCGAATGCGGGCGATTCGATTGCTTCCTTCAAGTATCCGGCGAAGCGGAAGAACATCCCCCCGGCTGGCTTGGAGGCTCAGGGCCGGGTGCACGAGGCGGCGAAGATCCGCTACGAATACAATCCCCATCTGCCGCCGGTGCTGCGCTCGGCGACGGACGCGACCGAGACGGACAAGCTGCCGGAGCTGCTGGCGATTGCGCGGAAGCGCGCCCTGACGGACGACGAGGCACGGGTGTTGGCAGATGCGCTACGGCGGCACGATCCGTGGCTGGAGTGGAGCGGGAAGCGGGAGAAGCCGTGGTTCGAGGTTGAGCCGGTGGCGCTGCACATGCATGAGCGCGTCTCCACTCAGGCCATCCTGCGCGTGCTGGCGCGGGAGGATGTCGAGCGCGATCTCTTTGCCGATCCGCAGCACGAGTACGCCCAGGCGGTGCAGTTCTACCAGCACGACGTGGACTGGGCGAACCGCATGATCCTCGGCGACTCGCTGCAAGTGATGGCCAGCCTCGCCCGGCGCGAAGACCTCGCGGGCAAGGTGCAGATGATCTACCTCGACCCGCCCTACGGTATCAAATTCGCCTCGAACTTCCAGCCGCAGCTCGGCCAGCGCGACGTGAAGGACCGCGAGCAGGATCTCACCCGCGAGCCGGAGATGGTTAAAGCCTACCGCGACACTTGGACGCTCGGCATCCACTCCTACCTCGCCTACCTGCGCGACCGGCTGGCGATGGCGAAGGAACTTCTCGCCGACTCCGGCAGCATCTTCGTGCAGATCAGCGATGAAAATCTCCATCGCGTGCGGTGCGTGATGGATGAGGTGTTCAAGCCAGAAAATTTCGTCAGCGTCATCACAGTGAGCAAAACGAGCGGCTTTGGAGACACGACGACGTTATCATCGGTTGGCGACTATCTTCTTTGGTATGCGAAAGACAAACCGCAGTTGAAATATCGGCCGCTTTTCTGGCTCAAAGACGACGATTCTCCTTTCGCAAAGGACTACAGAGCAGTTGAGAACCCTGCTGTTGGTGAACGCCGAGCAATGACGAGTGCGGAGTTTGAAAGCCCTTCAATCGTTCCCTCTGAATTGAAGCGGTTCGGGCTAACCGCAACGAGTAGCCAGGGCGCGACCCCGGCGGGAACTTTCCCTATCGAATATCACGGCAAGACATTCCAGTTAGGCGGCGACCAACATTGGAAAACTTCACAGGATGGTTTCCGTCGGCTTATTTCCGCGAATCGAATCCACGCGCGCGAAAACTCGCTGCGCTACGTGCGTTACCTTTTAGATTTCCCAGTCGTTCCGATGACAAACAACTGGATCGACCTTCGATGGGGATTTGATGCGGGAGAGAAGCGATACGTTGTGGAGACAAATCCCGGAATCATTGAACGCTGCCTGCTGATGACCACCGACCCCGGCGACCTGGTGCTGGACCCGACGTGCGGGAGCGGGACGACGGCGTTTGTGGCCGAGCAGTGGGGCCGGCGCTGGATCACCTGCGATTCCAGCCGCGTGGCGCTGGCGCTGGCCAAGCACCGGCTGCTGACCGCGAAGTTCGATTACCAGCAGCTTCGCCCGTTGAGCGCGGAGGACGTGGCGCGCAATCCGCACGGGACGTGGCTGACCGACCCGACGGGCAAGGTGCCCGGCAAGGCGACCTTTGCCTGCAAGACAGTGCCGCACATCACGCTCAAGAGCATCGCGCGGAACACCTCGCTCGATCCCATCTTCGCCAGACACGAGCCGATCCTCGCGACGGCACTGGAGCGGCTGAACCGCGAAGTGGCCAAGGTGGGCGCGCCCGCCAAGGAAAAGCTGGTGGAGAAGCTCATCGCCAAGCATCGCGAATCCGGTGCGAACGCCGTGACGGATGCCGACACGCGCCGCTGGCTGTTGCCGGACACGCATCCCACGCTCATCCGCAGCGTCCAGGCCAATAAGCCGTTCAAAGGCATCACGCCCAAGCAGGCCGAGAGCTATCGCGCCGCGATTCCCAAAGGCGGCTGGAAGGAATGGGAAGTGCCCTTCGACACAGATCCCAACTGGCCCCAGACCTTGCAGGACGCACTGACCACCTACCGCGCCGCGTGGCGGGCGAAGATGGACGGGGTGAACGCCTGCATCTCCGCCAATGCGGTAATGGAGGAACTGGTGGACAAGCCGGAGACGGTAAAGGGCGTGGTGCGCGTGAGCGGCCCCTTTACGATGGAAGGCATCATCGCGATGGAAGAAGGCCTGGACACGCCGATCGGCGGCGCGCCGGACGAGCTCGACACTTTCGATGGCGACGCAGCGGTGCAGAATGCCGAAGCGCATCTCGACAAGATTCTCCGGCTGCTGAAAGTGAGCGGGGTGGATTTCCCCGGCAACAAGAACATGAAGTTCAGCCGGCTCGATCCGCTGACGAGCGCTGCGCTGATTCATGCCGAGGGCGAATGGATGGACGGGGATCAGAACGAACGGCGCGTAGCCGTGAGCATCGGCCCGGAGATCGGCAACGTCAGCTCGATGCAGGTGGAGGACGTGATCCGCGTCGCGAACCGGCAGGGCTACGACGATGTGGTCTTCGCCGGATTCGGCTTCGACGCCTCGGCCCAGGATGCCATCGAGAGCGCCAGCCATCCGAAGGTGCGTCTACACATGGCCCTGATCCGCCCCGACGTGGCGATGGGCGACCTGCTCAAGACGCAGCCCGGCAGCCAGCTTTTCACCGTCTTCAGCGCGCCACGCGTGAAGGGACCGACGAAGCAGGCGGACGGCGAGTTCACCGTCGAGGTCGAGGGCATGGATGTCTACGACCCGGTGAGCAACACGCTTTTCCCCACGGACAAGGAACGCATCGCGGCGTGGTTCCTCGATTCGGACTACGACGGGCGGACCTTCTGCATCTGCCAGGCCTTTTTCCCCGACAAGAGCAAGTGGGCGAAGCTGGCCAAGGCACTGGGGTCGACGGGTGTGATCGACGAAGATGCCTTCGGTGCTCTGAGCGGGCTGAAGAGCCTACCTTTCCCTCGTCCTCAACGGTTCGGCAAAGGAGAATCGTGGCGCGTGGCGGTGAAGGTGATTGACCCGCGTGGCAACGAGGGACTGCGTGTGCTAACCGTGAAGGATTAACTTATGATCGAGCGCATCATCATCGAAAACTTCAAGAGCCTGCGGCAAGTGGACGTGACGCTGGGGACTCTCAATCTTTTCATCGGCACGAACGCGAGCGGGAAGTCGAATTTCTTCGATGCGCTGCGCGTGCTGCAAGGGATCGGGAACGGGTTCACGATCAGCGAGATCCTGGACGGTAAGCCGAAGAGCGCCACGAGCGAGGTGTGGGGGGGGATCCGAGGCGGGAGTGCTAAGGCGTGTTTTTCGGACAGCGAGAAAGGAGGGGAAGTGACGATCACGGTTTCAGGCAGGAGATCTGGAAAGCCGTTGCAAAAGTGGGAGTTCATGATCTCCTTTTCACCCGCTGAAGGAAAGGTGACCCAAGAACGATTGAGCGTGAATGGAGACCTCTATACCTCGGAGGGAGTACCTAGGAATTTGCTGGGTGACCCCGTGATCCGGGTCAAATACTACCAAGGGAAGAAGGGAACCCAGCCGCAACTCCCCTTTGAGAGCGCCCGCCCAGTGCTGGGGCAGTTCGCGAAGGGAAACGGGAAATGGAAGAAGGGCGACGCGGAGCTCGCGCAGGAAGTGGCCACTCTGCTCGCGAATTCGCAGCGGGTTGACCCGCACCCGACGGCATTGCGAAACTATTCCCAGGCGCATCAGATTCAACGCATGGGCGAGCATGGCGAGAACTTTGCGGCGCTGATCAAAACGCTATGCCAGGACGCCAAAGCGAAGGCTGCTTACCTATCTTGGCTACGACAACTCCGTCCCTCCGAGGTGGACGATGTAGGAACACTGAGCGGCGCGGTGGGGGAACCGTTGTTCATGCTCAAAGAGGGCGGAAAGGAATTTCCCGCCACAGTATTGAGTGATGGGACGTTGCGTTTTGCCGCAATCACAGCGGCCTTTTTTCAGCCGGACATGCCGGGGATCATGACGATCGAGGAGATTGAGAACGGCATCCACGCAAGCCGGGTTCGCCTGTTGGTGGAACTGCTGCGCAACCGGGCCGAATCGGGGAAGACGCAGATCATGGCGACGACCCATTCGCCGATCGTGCTAGCGTGGCTAACCGAGGCGGAATACACGACGACGTTCTTCTGCAAGCGGGATGAGACCACTGGTGAATCCAAGATTTGCGCACTGCCGGACGTGCCCCACTTCACCGAGGTGGTGAAGAAACAACCCATATCCGAACTCTTTTCGGAGGGCTGGCTGGAGATGGCGCTATGAGCTACAAGGTTCTCGTCATACCTGAAGACCCGACCCACAACGGCTATATTTTGAAGCCGCTGATGCAGGCGATACTGGCGGACGCAGGTAAGCCTAATGCCAAGGTGGATGTGCTGACCAATCCCAAGCTGGGCGGATATGATCATGCATTGAAAGCAATCAAGGAGGATTTGCCGGATCGCTACGGCTTTTGGGATCTATGGATTTTCATCCCCGATGCGGATCGTGCTTCACCTGCGGCGATGGCAAGTTTGGAAAAGGAAATAGGGGCAAAAGGAATCAAGCTGCTTTGCTGTCCGGCACAGCCCGAAGTGGAGATCTACGCATGCACTGCCTACCGAACAGAAATAGCGGGAGGGTGGAGCGCCGCACGCGATGATATCAGGATGAAGGAAAATGTATTCGCTCCTTTGCTGAAGGCGCATGGCGATGACCGCCGCGCCGGTAGCGGACGTGACCTGATGATCGCGGAATCGCTGACGAACTTGCCCCTGCTGTTTCAGCTTTGCCCTGAATTGAAGAAGTTGCGTGACCGCATCGCGACATTGATCCAGCCGCACTAGCATCATGCCCGAAGACCAAATCCCCATCCAGCCCGTCTCGAACCCGATCCTGTGCTCGCCCTACAAAGAGCCGGGCAAGCACTGGCTCTACGACACGAAGACTGGCATTCCCTCGGAGGCACCGGGGAGGCGTCCGGCGAGCTATTGGTTCAAGACGGAGAGAACTGGCGGGGCGCAGCGCGACCTGTTTGCCGAAGAAGAGCGCGACGACCTGCCTCTGGTGAATGCCCTGCGTGATGACGTGCGCCGCTGGCGGGATACGGGATCAGGCTGGGAGGGTGCGAGCGAGACGACGAAGAAGCTGCTGCGACACTGGTGGCGCGAGGATCGCGGACGGCGGCTGTTTTTCTGTCAGGTCGAGGCTGTGGAAACGATCATCTACCTGCGGGAGATTCTCTCGATGGGGAAGAGGCCGCGCTGGACGCAAAAGCTGACGTTGGAAGATTTCCAAATTCTGGAGCAAGGAAAGAATCCGCGACCCGGGGAGTGGATCGCAAGAGTCGCGCAACACGCCAAGCTGGCGGACATCCCCAACGAGGCGGGTGTAAGGGCAATCCACCGCTACGCCTGCAAAATGGCGACGGGCAGCGGCAAGACGGTGGTGATGTCGATGCTGATCGCGTGGGCCTTTTGCAATCGCGGCACGAAGCCAGGCGATCCGCGCTTTCCGCGTCGTGCGCTGGTGTTATGCCCGAACCTCACGATCAAAGAGCGGCTGAACGTCCTTCGACCGGGTGATCCGAACAACTACTACGAGATGTTCGACATCGTGCCGTCTACGCTGCGGACAGAGCTGGCGAAGGGCAAGGTGCTGGTGACCAATTGGCACTGGCTGGCACCCGAGGCGGAGACGCAGAAGGTGGGCGGGGCGCCTATCGTGAAGCTCGGGCCGGAAAGTCCGGAAGCCTTTGCGCGGAACCGCCTTGGCGACCTGTGGGACGATGAGCCTCTGATGGTGCTGAATGACGAAGGCCATCACGCCTACCGGCCTGCGCCGGTGCCAGACGGCACGACCCTCACCGCCGAAGAGAAAGCGGACCGCGAGGAAGCAACAGTGTGGGTCAGTGGATTGGACAAGATCAATGCGGCCTGCGGCATCGGTATCTGCGTGGACTTGTCGGCAACGCCATTCTACCTGCACGGCAGCGGGTACCCGGAAGGCTCGCCGTTCCCGTGGATCGTGAGCGACTTTTCACTGGTTGACGCCATCGAGAGCGGCATCACGAAGATCCCGCGTCTCCCGGCGATTGATAACACCGGACAACCGGACCCTAAGTATTTCAAGCTGTGGGAGCACATCACCCGTGATCTGAAGGCGGGTGAGAAGCTGACAGGCGGAAAGCCAAAGCCTGCGGTCGTTTATCGCAAAGCCGAGGATGCCTTGATCACTCTGGCAGGCGAGTGGAGACAAAAGCTGGAGCAAGTCACTTCATCCGCTCCCGGTCAGGATCGCACGCCGCCCGTGATGATCATCGTGTGCGACAACACCGATATCGCAAAGGAGTTCTACCGCGTAATTTCTGGTGAGGAAATCATCGAGGCTGATGTGCCCGATGAAGATGAGGACGACGACGATCTACCGAAGCGCCGGAAGAAGAAACCGAAGTCTCAAAAGCTCTACGGAGCCGGCCTGACCGGCTTTCCCGAACTGTGGAATCGCGAAGGCGCCGAAGTGACGCTCCGTATTGATTCCAAGTTGCTCGCCGCCGCCGAGAGTGATGACCCGAATACAACGAAGAAGGAAGCAGCGGAGGAACTTCGAAAGATCGTTTCGACGGTGGGCCGTGTCGGTGAGGCGGGCGAGCACATTCGCTGCGTGGTGAGCGTGAACATGCTCAGCGAAGGCTGGGACGCGAATAACGTGACGCACATCCTCGGACTGCGGGCCTTTCACAGTCAGTTGCTCTGCGAGCAGGTGGTGGGGCGAGGATTGCGGCGCATGGATTACACGCCCGACCCGGCTACGGGACTGCTGACGGCGGAGTATGTGGACATTTTCGGAGTACCGTTCTCGCTGATTCCCTTCAAGGGCCGTGAGCCCGGAGGCGGTCCCCCGCCCGAGGATCGCCCGAAACACGAAGTGATGGCGCTGCCGGAACGGAAGGCGTTCGAAATACGGTTTCCTGTGGTCGAGGGCTACGTGGTGTCCTTGCAGCGCAACTTCGTTACAGCCGATGTGAGCAAAGTCGAAAAGACGAAGCTCGATCCGTGGGCGGTCCCAACTGATGCGTTTGTCCGCCCACAGGTCGGCTATCAGATCGGACACGCGAGTACGCACGGCGGTTTTGGTTTCGAGTTGGTGAACCGACAGGAATACTACGACTCGGTTCACTTGCAGACTATCGAGTTTGAGATTGCTCGCGAAGTTGTGCGTGCGCTCACTGAAGCGGCTCATCCGGGCAAGGAGCGATTGCGGAGGGAGAGTCGAGGCACTTTATTCCCCCAGGTCCTGCGAATCGTGCAGAGCTACATGAGCGATCGAGTGGATTTCAACGGGCTGAATCCATGCGAGGTGGGTTTGCAGACGTATGCCCAGCGCATCATCGGACTGCTGATCGCGGCCATCACTCCCGATGACGGCAAAGGCGAGGCTCCGCTGCTGCCACGGCTGAACCGCTCCATGCCCATCGACAGCACGGAAAGAGTTCACTTCAAGACGGTGAAGCCGGTGCAGATGACTGATGCCAGCCACCTGAATTTTGTGGCCTGTGACACTAACTCATGGGAGCAGGCGGCGACCTTCCAACTCGAAAAGCTGGCGAAGGAAGGCGTGGTTTTTTGCTACGCACGGAACGACCGGCTGGAGTTCAACATTCCCTACGAGCTTTACGGAAACCCACACGTTTACGAACCGGACTTCATTGTCCGCCTCCGTAACGGCGTAAATCTCGTCCTCGAAATCAAAGGCAAGCAGCACGAGGACACTGACGCGAAGCACCAAGCAGCGAAGCGCTGGGTGTCGGCGGTGAATCATTGGGGGCGGCTCGGCGAGTGGGACTTCGCAGTCTGCCGTGAACCACAACGTCTCGGCGAAGTGTTCGCCAAACTGGCCGATGAGCGCATCGAACGCATCCGTGTCGTCGCCTCCGAGTTGCAGGCGCAGGCAGAAGGCGAAGTGAGCCGGCTTCGTGCGCTTGGCTGGACGCAGGCTGACTTTGCCCGTGCGCTCAAGGAACTGTTGGAAACGAAAGTAGCGGAGTAACCATGCAGAACCAAAACTACCGCGTTGTATTGGACACGAATGAAGTCGTGGGGGCTGGCACCGGGTGGATGGATCGTGGCCGTCCCGTGCCGGACAGAAATCCGCACCGGCGCGTTTTGATCCGCGTGGCCGAATCTCACACCGGACTCTACTGCGGCAAAATCGTCGGTGAGTATTTGGAGAAACTGGTGGATCTGGGCCACCCGCGAGAGCGTGCGCTCAAGATGATGACCTATCTCATGGGCGCATTCACTCAAGTGATGATCACCACGAAGTCTGCACCCGTGCCGCCGAGCGATCCCGATGACGAGGTGTTCCTCTTGTGTGCCATTGATGGAAATGCCGACTACCTTGTCTCCGAAGACAAGGCATTGACCGATCTCAAGGCGAGTTATACTAAACCAGTGATCGGCACGAGCGAGGAGCTTGCTGAAACTCTTGGAGGATAGAGCAGCCGCCTGACCAGCAAAAATTATCGATGGCCGTGAGTATCGCTTACGGCAATCGCGCGTCGTCGATCACGAATCGCACGGAACCGTCTTCTACGATTTGGCGAAACCGAAGATACGTTCGAGGTAAAGCGGGATTCACCGCTCCCAGGTCGCGGTGAGCATTAGATAGGTGAATCTGCGGCACTTCAAATGCGCGATTTGTCAAGGCATCGCCCTCCACGCTGACGAGCCGGTATTCTGGACCGCCAGGCGTTCGCGCGAGGAACGTCGCGGCAAGCTCTCCTTCCATGTAGCCCGATAGCTCCAGCATCCTTGTTTCCTCGTGCTCGAAAGGCTTTCGGTCTCTCCATTTGCTATTGTGCCAGCTACACAGCGGCATGATGTAGCATATACCTCCGGGTTCAACATATCCCACGGCGCTCGGCGTCATGTGTCCGCCCACTTTGAATTGAGGATGCGTGTGGGGTTTAACACCATCTGGAAGCGGGGTGGTGGCGTAGCAATCCCCATTGATCCCAGATCTCAGAAGGAGCCCTTTCCAATTCTTGCCGATCTTAGGATCACGTCTACTGCCATCGACATTGTAGAGGACTCCCTCGAAGTCGACTACTCTTGCTCCGGTTGAAAACAGCCCGATGCCCTGGTATCGCGTGTAGAATTCTCTCAGTGCTTGCTCAAGTTCCATGGCTCGTTTTGTGTGGGGTAAAGTTGCAGTTCAGAAGCGGTCTTGTCGGCCCAATACTGGAGAAGAGCGGTTTCACACGCGAGCCGAAAA
>JBDNIL010000046.1:0-4497 GCA_041688355.1 Verrucomicrobiales bacterium
ATGGTGGGCCGCGATCTCTCGCAATTCTACGCCCACACTCCCGAGCCTCCCGGAGACGTCGTTCTGTCAGTGTCAGGCCTGCGGACGCCGGCGCATCCGGGACATGAGGTCAGTTTTGAACTGCGCTCCGGTGAGATCGTAGGCCTTGCCGGCCTCGTCGGGGCGGGGCGCACGGAGCTGCTCACGACCCTCTTCGGGATCACTCCCGCCGTGCAGGGTCGCATCATCATAGGGGGCGTGGAAAAACGGATCACCGACCCGCGCGCAGCGATCGCGGCGGGGATCGCGCTCGTGCCCGAAGACCGCAAGCAGCAGGGGCTCATCATCGACATGCCCGTCGCCGACAACATGAGCCTCGCCTCGCTCAGGCGTGACCAGCGCGCCGGCTTCCTCAACTTCGATTCCGAACGGCAGATCACCGAAGAGATGATCGGTAAGATGCGGATCAAAACGCCTTCGTCGCGGCAGATCGCGCGCTTTCTCTCCGGCGGCAATCAGCAAAAGGTAGTCCTCGGAAAATGGCTCGCAATGAAACCCGCCATTCTCCTCCTCGACGAACCGACCCGCGGGATCGACATTGGGGCGAGGCAGGAGATTTACGCCCTCATGGAGGAACTCTCCGGCGAAGGCGTCGTGATCCTCTTTGCTTCGAGTGAGATGGAGGAAGTCATCGGCATGTCCGACCGAGTCCTCGTGATGCACGAAGGCCGCCTCGCCGGGGAACTGCCGCGCACCGATCTCAGCGAAGAGTCCATCATGCACCTCGCGACCGGCCGGGGAGTGAGCGCGGCTTGACGGGGTGGGTCTGTGGGGGCCAAAAGCAATCTGTCAGTCAGCGACTGGGTTTGGCGACTCACTGAGGGGGAAGTGCTTACTCTCTCGATGAATGCGTGTTCCTCTCCTCCATTCCAATGAATTCCTCCGACTCACCCTCAGATGCCCCGAAAGCGGGACGTAACGGCAACGTGAAAAAGATCGTTCTTTTCATCATCGTTCTCGCTGCGGCGATATTCGCTTACGTGAAATTCGGGGATGCCCTCACCCTCGAAAATCTCGCGGCGCAGGAGACGGCCCTGCGCGACGCGAGGGCCGATGCTCCGCTTCTCGTCTTTGCGATTGGCTTCCTCATCTACGTGGCCGTGACGGGCCTGTCCCTGCCGGGGGCCGCCGTCCTCACCCTGGCGGCAGGATGGTTTTTCGGGTTCTGGCAGGGTTCCCTGCTGGTGAGCTTTGCCTCCACTTCCGGGGCGACCCTCGCCCTCCTCTTCAGCCGCTACCTCTTCCGCGACACGATCCAGGCGAAGTTCGGTGATCGCCTTGCGAAATTTAATGAGAACCTCGAACGGGAGGGGCCCTTCTACCTCTTTACCCTGAGGTTGATCCCCCTGGTGCCCTTCTTTGTGATCAATCTCGTGATGGGTCTCACCCCGATCCGCACGCGAACTTTCTGGTGGGTGAGCCAGCTCGGGATGATCTCGGGCACCGCCGTCTATGTTTACGCCGGGGCCGCCGTGCCCAGTCTGCAGGAGCTCGCGGAGAGGGGGCTTGGCGGAATCCTTTCTCCCAAAGTAATCATTGCCTTTGTCATTCTGGGGCTCTTTCCCGTGACCGTGAAGAAGATCATGGCCGCCATGCGGAAACGCCGCGATGCGGAAGGTTCTGTCGCGAATTAAAATCCCATCACACTAACAAAAGACTTACATCATGAGTTACGAAGCAGCCCTTGAACCCCGCGACGAGTACAATCTCGTCCTCGAGGGAAACGTCCATCCCGTCGACCGCCCCAATCCCCGCCCGGCCGAGCGATACAATCTCGTCGTCATCGGCGCCGGCACGGCGGGGCTCGTCACCGCCGCCGGAGCTGCCGGGATGGGGGCAAAGGTGGCCCTCATCGAGCGGGGACTCATGGGGGGTGATTGTCTGAATGTCGGCTGCGTCCCGTCAAAGGGTGTCATCAGCGCGGCGCGTGCCGTTGCCGCAGTGCGTGAGGCTCGTGCCTTCGGGGTTCGTGTCCCGGATGGTGTCACCGTGGACTTCGGCGCCGCGATGCAGCGGATGCGAAAGCTGCGCAGTGAGATCAGCCACCACGATTCCGTTGCGCGATTCTCGAAGCTCGGAATCGATGTCTTCCTTGGCCAGGGTGCCTTTCTGGACTCCTCCACCGTGGTCGTCGATGGTCGGGCGCTGAAGTTCAAAAAGGCGGTCATCGCCACCGGAGCCCGTGCCGCCGCCCCTCCCGTTCCCGGACTCGACACCGTCGATTACCTCACCAATGAGACACTTTTCAGCCTGACTGAACTGCCCCCTCGTCTCGGCATCATCGGGGCCGGCCCGATCGGGTGTGAGATGGCCCAGACCTTTGCCCGGCTCGGTTCCAAGGTGCACCTGATCGAGTCCATGCCCGGTATCATGGGACGGGAGGATCCCGATGCCGCCGCCCTCGTCGCCGCCCGATTGAAGCGGGACGGTGTCACGATCCTCTGTTGCGGGAAGGAACTGCGGGTCGTGAAAAACGACGATGGCAGCATCCTGCTCAGTGTCGAATCAGAGGGGCGGTCCTATGAGGTCGCGGTCGATAAGCTGCTCGTCGCCGTGGGACGGGCTCCGAACATCGAGGGCCTCGATCTCGAGACCGTCGGGGTCGAGTATTACAAAAAGGGAATCACCGTCGATGACCATCTGCGCACCACCAATCCGCGCATCTATGCGGCGGGGGACATTTGTTCACCCTACCAGTTTACCCACGCGGCGGACTTCATGGCGCGCACCGTAATTCGCAATGCCCTCTTCATGGGGAGGGCAAAGGTCAGCCGACTCGTCATCCCGTGGTGTACCTACACCACGCCCGAGGTCGCGCACGTCGGTCTCACTGCTGCGCAGGCAGAGGAGAAGGGCATCGCGATCAAAACCTTTACCCAGGAGATGTCCGGGGTTGATCGTGCCATCCTCGACGGAGAGACAGAGGGCTTTGTCAGGGTTCACGTGAAAAAGGGAAGTGATGAAATCGTCGGAGCAACGATCGTGGCTTCCCATGCCGGAGACATGATCGGTTCCCTCTCCATGGCGATGACCCGCAGGATCGGCCTCGGTGCCATTGCCAACGTCATCCATCCTTATCCCACCCAGGGCGAAGCTGTTCGCAAGGTTGGAGATCTCTACAATCGGACCCGCCTCACCCCCGGGGTGAAGAGTCTCTTCGGGAAATGGCTGCGCTGGACGCGGTGAGAAATTGGCCGGGATCGGCGGGAGGTCATGCCAATAACCCGGCTCCCGGCTGCAGTGCATCACTGCGTAAACCGTAACGCTCTCATATTGCGGTTCCCAGCGGTAGTAGATGACGAAGGGGAATTTGCGGAAGACGTAACGCCGAATCTCGGGCTCCTCGACGACGTGCCGACGTGCCATCGCGTCGGCGCGCGCGCTAAGGCGGCAACTGCAAACTCGACTTCGTCGATAAAATCCTCGGCGGTCCGCGACGACGCCTCGTGGAAGTAGTAGTTCACCGCCTCCGCATACTCGACCAGGGCGTCGGGATGAAAATTGTAGTCGCGGTCATCAACTCGCCGCGCGAGCGGAAGCCACGATGCGGCGAACGTGTTCCAAGGCCTCCTCGCCCGGAATGAGTGCGACCTCGCCGACCTCGACCTCGACCTGTGAGATCCGCCTGCGAACTTCGGTAACCTGTGCGGCCGCGATTTCCGGAGGGATCTCGCGGGCGATAATAGCGACGATACAATCAGCGAGTTCGGCCCGCTCCGTCGAGGAAAGCTGCTCCACCTCTTCGAGAATGTGGGCGATGGCTTGAGACATGGAATCAGAATTCGTGCAATCGGGATTCGAGCAAGCGAGAGGTTTGGAGATTCATCCGGAAGCGTCCGCAATCCGGTTCACTCTTCCTCCGCCTCAAGAAATTTCTCGATCTCTCCCAAAGGCGAATCCGTCAGCTCAGTAATTTCGGCTCGGGACTTTCCTTTCGCGATCATCCGACGGATCAGATTTGCAATTCCCCGCTCGACACCTTTTTCGATGCCTCGCGCGATGCCTTCTTCAAGCAGATCTCTTCCGGCCCGCGTCTTGTGCAGTGGTGTTAGTTCGGCGATCATTTTGCGTAGGTCCTCCCAAGTTTTGGTTTTGAAACGTTGCAGCAGCAGATTGAGAAAAATATCACCGAGGGCCTCGCGGTCCTCGCCCGGCAGGTCCGGCCAATGTCGAATCCGACATGATGCCGCTCTGCCGCTTTTTCAAGTTCCGCCAGCGGATCTCCATTTGCTTCAGCGCAAGGGACATGCCCCGGCATCGGGGAGGCAGCGGCAGGCCGGTAAGTTCGCGCAGCCATTCGGAATGGTCGCGGAAGAGTTCATGGAAGATGTGGTCGGTGTCCACGGAAGACAACTTTAGGGAACGGATAGGGCACTTGGCAAAAGACTTTCACCGCCTCACCGAGATTCCGCCGGGACCGAGATTCCGCGGGGACAGACTCTCAATCGACCGGGGTGG
>JBDNIL010000350.1:0-4144 GCA_041688355.1 Verrucomicrobiales bacterium
CGCAGCACCGAGATCGCATTGCGGGCGCGCGAGGCGGCGGATGAAACGAGGATGATCGCGCTGCCTCCGATGCGCCCGGTGCGCGGCTTAAAATAATGCTCCCAAACCTTCCCTCCCATTCGACCCCATGAAACGACTTCCACCCCGGACGCTTCTTCTTATCCTCGCCACCGGTATTCAGGCCGGGATCTCCGCGTTTGCCGCCGAGCCATTCAACACGCCGCAGAACAGCATCTCGATCACTGTCGAACCCACGAAGGAGCATCCGCGGAGTTCGGAGGGCGGGTTTGCCACACTGACGTCGGGACGGATCATCTTTTGTTACACCCAGTTCTACGGTGGCGGGGCGGACCACAGTCCGGCGCGGATTGTGCGCATCCACTCCGACGACGAGGGGCGCACGTGGAGTCAGCCGGTGGTCGCGGTGGAGAATGTGGGCGGCAACAACGTCATGAGCGTGTCGCTGCTGCGGCTGGCGAGCGGGAAGCTGGCGATGTTTTATCTTTTGAAAAACAGTTGGATCGATTGCCGGCCCCAGATGCGTCTCTCGACCGATGATGGCGAGACGTGGAGTGAAGCCAAAGGCATCCTCGATGCACCCGGATACTTCGTGATGAACAACGACCGCGTCATCCAGACCGCCAAAGGCCGCCTCATCGCGCCACTCGCCTTTCATCGCTCGCGGGGCAGCGATCCCCTCTCCAGCAAGTCCTTCGATGCCCGCGCCATCGCCATGTGGATCTATTCGGACGATGAAGGCTCCACCTGGACCGAATCCTCAAGCTGGTGGGCCATGCCCGTTCGCAGCGGCAGCGGCCTGCAGGAGCCGGGTGTCGTGGAGTTGGCCGATGGCTCGATCTTCTCCTGGTCACGCACGGATCAGGGTGCGCAATATGGCTTCCGCTCCACCGATGCGGCCAAAACATTCTCGCCGCCGATGCCCACCGAGATGAAGTCACCCAACGGCCCCGCCAGCATCAAGCGCCTGCCCGGCAGCAGCGACCTCCTCGCCATCTACAACGACCACTCCGGCATGTTCCCGTTCCCGCCGAAGAAGCGCAATCCCTTCGTCGTCGCCATCTCCACTGACGGCGGCAAAACCTGGCCGCAGCGCAAGCTCATCGAAAGCGACCCCGACGGCCTCTACCACTACACCGCCATTCATTTCGTCGGCAATGCCATGCTCATTGGCTACTGCTCTGGCGATAGTAAGGTGGGCGCGCTGAATCGCCTCCGCATCCGCCGCATCAGCCTTGACTGGCTGCGGCAGCCGTAATCCCGCCTGCATCGCGCGCATCCGGCTCCACTCACCACACACGAATCATGAAACTCACACTGCTCCTGCTCCTCCTCTCCACCTCTCTGCACGCCACCGAGTTCTTCGTGAACAAGCAGGGCCTCGACTCGAATGCGGGCGCGAGTCGCGAGGCGGCGTTCCTCACGATTCAGAAGGGCGTCGATGCTTTGCAGCCGGGAGATACGCTGACGATCGGGCGCGGTGAATATGCGGAGGCGGTCGCGAGGAAGGGGCTCGGCAGTGCGGAAAGGGAGACGGTCATTCGCGCGGAGATTCGGGGCACGGTGCTGCTGCGCGGTGATGTGGATGCGCCGGTGTTCAACCTGGTGCCCGGGACACGGCATACTTTCGTGGCGGATTTCAAAGGCGATGTGCAGGCCGTGTATGAGGTGGACACGCTGGCCAGGCTGGTGGAGCAGGTGACGCTGCGTGAGGTGGAGTTTCAGCCGGGTAGCTACTTTTATGATGCGGCGGCGGGGCGGCTCCATGTTTCCAGCACGGACTTGCGACCTGCGGACCAGCATCGCTACAGCGTGCCCGTGCTGGGACGGCACGGTCTGGAATTGGAGAAGCCGGTGCGGGTGGTGCTCGATGGCATCGCGGTGCGCGGCTTCGAGAGCAGCGGGATGGCTTCCTCACGGACCTTGTTCGGCATCTGGGGTGTCATCTTCCTGGGTGCCCGCGACTGCGTCATCCGCGACTGCACCGCATTCCTGAATGGTGGAGGCATCTGCATCGCCAGCGAGGGTGAAGGTGGCAATCTGGTGGAGGGCTGCACGGGCTATGGAAACAGCTCGTTCCACAACTCGTCCGAGTGCGCCGGCGTGCTTCTTTATGCGAGCAAGAATGACGTGGCGCGAAACTGTGTGGGCTATCGTTCCGGCTTTGGCGGCGTCGGCGTGCGGATCTACGGGCTCACGGCCTCACACGGCTTGCTCGATCATTGCCTGGGCTGGGGCAATGGCGGGCCGGATATCGGCATCAAATCCGGTCAGGCGGCGACCTGCGCGACGAAGAACTCCGTGGGACTCGGGTTCTTTCCGGCGCTCAATGTCTCGAACTCCATCCTCGGCGGGCCCAACATCCATGTGCCCGATGACAAGATCACCAAAGACAACATCCACCTTCCGTCCGAGCGTGTGAATCTCGACAAGGAGTTCGCCGATCCGCAGAACTTCGATTTCAGGCTACAGTCAACTTCAGCGATGCGCGGAACGGGACCGGATGGGAATGATCGTGGACCATTTCCTTATGTGGCGAACGTTTTCTTCGTGAAGCCGACGGGCGATGACTCGGCGGATGGCCTCTCGGTGACGGCGGCGTGGAAAACGCTGGCTCGCGCGGTGAAGAATCTTCGCCCCGGAGAGACGATCTATCTGGAGCAGGGCGTCTATCCCGGCGGTGTGACGATACGCGCGGGCAAGGCGGGAGCGGCTCCCCTTTCGATTCGTGCCCGGGGTGAGGGCAGGGTCGTGATCACCGATGGCCTCCGGATTGAAAACAGCGCCGGTGTCGAGTTCGAGCGCCTGGATTTCTCAGGAGCCGTCACCGCCAGCGCGAGTGATGGCGTCCGCTTTCATAACTGCCGGTTCACGGGCAAAGCCACCGGCCTGTCTGCGAGCAAGGTCACCGCCCTCAAGGTCACGCATTGTGAGTTCACCGGGTTTGCTCAGGCCGCGTTGCGTCTGGACGACTGCGGGCAGGCGCACCTCAGCAGCAATCTCTACGACAACCGAACCGCGCCTGCCGTCGAGATCAGCGGTGTGACACCAGTGACTGAGGCGGTGCGCTACAGCGACTACCACAGCTATGCCGACGGGAGCCGCGCGTGGCAGCACAGCGGCGGCGTGATGTCCCTGACCCAAGTCCAGCAGACACAGGACACCTACTCGCGCGTCATCCAGCCGACCTTCGCAATCCAGAATGGCACCGCTGGCTTGAGCGATCCCGCGCCCTTCATGGGGCTCGGCGCACTCGGGCAGAGCATCGGGTTTCATCAGGACCGGATGTCGAACACACTGGAGATGACCGCGCCGGTGGTTCACTCGGTGGGCGCGACGACGGCGAATATTGAATGGCTCGTCACCCAAGGAGCCGCCTGCGAACTAGCCTGGGGAGACACGCCTGAGTGCGCCAATCGCGTGAAGTTCGTCGTCGGTGTCACCAGCGACAATCACCGGAGCTTCAGCCTCACGGGCTTGCAGCCCGGGAAGACCTACTACTTCCGCGTCGTTTCCATTGGCGCCGCGAATCCCTATGACGGCAAAAGCAAGCCGGACGTCCTCAACCCGCAATACGGAGCGATCTCCTTCACCACCGCAAGCGGGCAACCTGCACCGCAGACCTACTATGTCGCGACCGACGGCGATGACGCCAACTCCGGCCTGGAGCGCGGCAAGGCGTGGCGCACCGTGGGCCATGCGGCCTCCAGCATTCGCGCCGGAGACACCGTCCTGATCGGCGGCGGCACCTATTCCGAAAAGGTGCGCGTGCGTGTTTCCGGGGAAAAAGAGCTGCCCATCAAGTTCAAGTCCATCCCGGGAGAAAAAGTCGTCTTTGATGGCAACGAAAGGCGCCTGGACGCCGCGTGGATCATCAGTGGCAAGGCCCACATCGAACTGGATGGCTTTTACTTCAGGCAGTTCGGCTTGCAAGGCCAGGGTAACAGCAGCTCGCGTATCGTGAACGTCAGTGGCAGCCGCGATGTCAGCATCCGCCGCTGCCTGTGGGACGGCTATGGCAAAGGCTACGCGCCGGGCTTTGTCACCGCGTGGACCACGGAGAACCTGCGCATCTCGAACTGCGTCATCGCGCGCGGGTTCGACGGCTTGGAGATCTCGGGCTGCC
>JBDNIL010000351.1:0-18144 GCA_041688355.1 Verrucomicrobiales bacterium
ATCGGCATCGGCGACGTGGTGCTGATTCAAAAGGCCGGCGAGATCATCCCCGAGGTGATCAAGGTGGTGACCAAAATGGGGGTGGACGAGCCCTTCTCGATGCACGCGCACCTCCACGGTGTCTGCCCGGTCTGCGCCGGTCCGATCGAGCGGCGCGAGACCGAGTCTGGGCCCAAAGCGGAGCGCCGGATCGTGGTCACCCATTTCTGCGTCAACTTCGAGTGCCCCGCCCAGGTCTCGAGCCGGATGCGCCAGTTCGTGAGCCGTAAGGCCCTCGACATCGAAGGAATCGGCAGCACCGTCGCCGAGAAGCTCGTCGAGCGAGGTCTCATTCGCTCGCCCCTCGATCTTTTCGAGATTCCTGAAAGCACTCTCGCGACCCTGAATCTTGGCAGCGAGGAGAGCCCGCGTATCTTCGGTGAAAAGAACGCCGCCAGAATCGTCCAGGCGCGGGAACGGGCCGTGAAAGAAATGCCGCTGGCGCGCTGGCTTTTTGCGATGGGGATCTCGCAGGTGGGGGAGTCGTCGGCCCGCGAATTGTCCCGACTGCACCAGAGCTTTGGAGATCTGGCCCGATCAACCGTTCTCGCCGAACTGCGCACGCTCAAAACAGGGGAGAGTAAGGAAAAGAATCCATTCCTCGCTCCCTACGAGATCGCCTCCGAAGTCGGTCCCATCGCGGCGGGGAGTGTGCTCGATTTTTTCCAGTCATCGGCAGGACTTGCCGTCCTCGATCGTCTCGAGACCCTTGGGATCGACCCGCAGTCGGACAATCATGCCCCGAAACCTTCCGAAAGCGCGGGCAGTGCCGACAAGCCGCTCTCGGGAAAGATTCTCGTGATCACCGGGACACTCTCTGCCCCCCGGGATGACATCGCTGCCCGTATCCTGGCAGCCGGCGGTAAGATCTCGGGATCGGTCGGTAAGAATACTAGTTTTCTCCTCGCTGGGGAGGGCGGGGGATCAAAGCTCGAAAAGGCGACTTCACTCGGCGTCACCGTGATCAACGAAGGCGAACTCGACGCTCTCCTCTCACACGCCTCAGCGACGCCCGAAGAGGCGTGAGAACCAGGAACGCTTCTCGATTTTGGACCGGCGCTCGCGCTGCTGATTGAGCAGGAAGAGAGAGTGGTCGTCGGTCAGGGTAGCCGACGAGTGATGTCCGCGACGGGAGATCTCCGCCCCGGGAGGCAGGAACTTCTTTTCTCTAACGGCGGCGCTGCGTTCGGAAAACATTGATAGTAGATGGGTTGTTGCGGAATCGGAACGCCTCCAAAGAACCACCGATCCGGCAAATGTGCAATACGGGAACGCGTCACGGTTCGAGCGCCGGCAACCCGAAAAAGGTCGCTGCATTCCGCGAAGTCACGCGGCAGATCTCTTCAAAGGAGAGCCCGTGGATGTCCGCGAGGGTCCGTCCGGTGAATTCGACCATGGCGGGTTCGCAGGATTTCCCGCGGAAAGGAACCGGGGCCAGGTAGGGTGCGTCGGTCTCGACCATGACGCGGTCGAGGGGCGTGATACGGGCGGCCTCACGAATCGCCTCGGCGTTTTTAAAGGTTAGGACCCCGGTGTAGGAGAGATAGTGGCCCATTGCGAGCGCCTTCTCTGCTTCGGCTACGGTTCCGGTAAAGCAGTGCAGCACCGCAGTGACGCCTCGAAAGTTCCCCAGCACCTCCATCACGTCCGTGCCGCTCTCGCGTTGGTGGACTACGACAGGGCGCCGCAGATCGAGCGCGAGTTGAAGCAACTTCTCGAATACCTCCCGCTGGCGTCGTCGCCAGGCCTCCACTGTGCCTCCGTCGCCGGGGGGGTGGTAGTAGTCCATCCCGATCTCGCCGATGGCCACGATTTCAGGCTCGGAGGCGATCCGACGGATATCGTCGAACCACGTTTCTTCCTCTATCTCATGGACATAGGAGGGGTGAATGCCCGCCGTCGGGTAGACTCCCGGGTAGGTGCGAGCGAGCTGCAGATTGGTCAGCGAGTCCTCCACGTCGCAGGAAATGCTGACGATGCGCTCCACTCCGGCAGCGGCGGCGCGGGCGATGACCTCACCGACGATCCCCTCAAAGCGGGACGAGGCGAGGTGCGCGTGCGTATCAGTCAAAAAAAAGTGAGATTTCTCTTTCATTGTCCGGGGGGGCCTCTTTAACATGCCGAAAGATGCGAAACATCGAAAATTTTCTGAAAAAACCATTTTCAACCCCTTTAACGTGTGTTAACCGAATAGGTTACGAAGCGGGGCACGAACACCGCATGACTTTGAATCTGATGAGAATCCCACGCTTACTTACCGGAATCTGCGGCCTCGCGGTCGCCTCGATCACTGGTCTTTCCCACGCCCAACAGACGGTGACCGATCAATACGGGACTGAGATATTGGTTGATGTGCTTCCTCCCACGGTGCAGTCCCAGGTTCAGCAGACCCGCTCTGTGCTCGATACCGGCGGAGGCGAGGGGCCGCTCAAGGTCGATCAGCTTGGTCGCTTTCATATTGACAATGCCACCGGCAAAAGCATGAGTGGTGGAGGGAGTGACGGTGAGTATCTCGTGAACCAGCTCCTCGGCGTCGTCCTGCTTCCCCGACCCGGCGACGTCCGTCCCGACGGTTGGCCCGGTGTCGAAGGGATTTGGCACGATTTCGAAGATTTTCCGCGTCCCGTAGGCCTTGTCCTTCAAAGCTACATGGGGCGTCCCGTTTCGCTCGGCTCGCTCGATCAGATGGTGAAGGACGTCATCGTCGCCTACCGCGAAGGGGACTGTCCCGTCGTCGATGTTCTCATTCCCGAGCAGGATATTACCTCCGGCGTCGTCCAGCTCGTGGTCATCGAGTCCGAACTCGCCCGCATCCGTGTAGAGGGCGTCGATGCCGACACCGAGGAATTCATCCGCAGCCAGATGCGATTAAAGAAAGGTGAAGTCATCCGTGCTTCGGAAGTGCTTCGTGATCTCTCCTGGGTGAACCGCAGCCCCTACCGCAAGGTCGATATGGTCTATGCGCCCGGTTATGAGTTCGGAACCACCGACGTCATTCTCAAGAGCTACCAGACCCGCTCGAACTGGTTCTACACCGGCTACGAAGACTCCGGAACTGATTACCTCGGTGAAGACCGCTTCATCGTCGGCTTCAACTTCGGTGACCTCTTCGGCCCGAATCGCAGTCTCAGCTACCAGTACACCAGTGACTTCGACATGGAACACGTCCGCGCAAACTCGCTCGTCTACACCCAGGCATTGCCGTGGCGCCACTGGCTCACGGTGCTGGCTTCGTATGTTGATATCGACTCCGACCCCATTCCAGTCGGCGGAGGCAATACTCTTGATTCCGATGGTGATAACATCCAACTCAGCGGACGTTATGGTATCCCGCTCGGCGGCACCGCCAACCGCCAGCGCGAGATGGACTTCGGTTTCGACTGGAAGTCGAACGGCAACAACCTTGAGTTCGTCGATTTCGCCAACTTGAACAACCTGCAGCTCTTCGGCTCACGGGTGGAGATCTTCCAGTTCAGCATTGGTTATCAGGAGACCATCCAGCATAGCCGCGGGGTCAGTCAGTTCGATATTCGAGGGGTCTTTTCACCCGGTGACTTCAACAATCACAACTCGGATGCCGCCTTTGCCTCCTCGAGAGCCGGTTCGTCTTCGGATTACTTCTACGCGGTCGCCGGGTTCGAGCATCAGCAGCGCCTTCGGGAAGACTGGTCGGCGCGCTTCAAGGTGCAGGCGCAGGACGCCAACGGGAACCTCCAGGCCTCCGAGCAGCTCGGTGCGGGTGGTTATGACACGGTCCGTGGTTTTGATCAGCGTGTCGCCCGCGGCGACCACGGTGCCTGGGGAACCTTCGAACTCTACACTCCTGAGCTTTCTCTTGGTCGCATCGGTGAATGGGAGAACGAGACCGACAGCCTCCGCTTCCTCGGTTTCTTCGACGCGGCGAATCTCGGCAACGAGGATCTCCTTCCCGGAGAGCCTTCCAGCTTCCAGTTGGGTTCCGTCGGTGTCGGTCTCCGCTGGAACTACAGCGACTGGTTTAAGTTCCGTCTTGATTACGGCTATCCAGTCTTCACTGAAAACGTGATCGCCGACGAATCGGGCCGCTTCCACATCGGAGCAACCGCTACCTTCTAAAAGAGGATCTTTCCTAAATGCGGGGCGCTGCTGATCGTAAGATCTACAGCGCCCTTTTGCTTTCCACGTGCCACCGCCGGGGATCTGTCGAAGCATGTTTTGCAGGACGGGTTCTATCTCCCTTTTACCTTCGATGTCCTGGCGACAGATTACGCTTGAATGATTTTGGCGTTGGAGCTTAACTACCAGCCTAATCCAAGGACATTTTTACTTAAACCACCGAACGAAAATCATGGGAAGACCCGTAACACTTTTCACCGGCCAGTGGGCCGATCTCGACTGCGAAACGATCATCGTAAAGGCCAAAGAGATGGGCTACGACGGAGTCGAGCTGGGCTGCTGGGGGGACCACTTCGAGGTCGATAAGGCCGATGCTGCTTATTGTGCAGCGAAGCGGGAGCTCCTTGCCAAACACGACATGCGCTGCTACGCGATTTCGAGTCACCTCGTCGGTCAAGCGGTCTGTGACAACATCGATGCGCGGCACAAACAAATCCTGCCGGACTACATTTGGGGCGACGGAGATCCGGAAGGAGTTCGCCAGCGCGCCGCCGAGGAGCTCAAGAAAACGGCGATCGCCGCGAAGGAGCTCGGCGTCAGCGTCGTGAACGGCTTCACCGGATCCTCGATCTGGCACCTCATTTATTCCTTTCCTCCAGTTCTCCCCGGCCAGATTGACGGGGGCTTCAGGGATTTCGCGGATCGATTCGGTCCCATCATGGATGTCTTTCAGGAGAACGGCATCAAGTTTGGGCTCGAAGTCCACCCGACTGAGATCGCCTTCGATATCGCCTCGGCTGAGCGTGCCCTTGAGGCAATTGATTACCATCCGGCCTTCGGCTTCAACTACGACCCGAGCCATTTAGGCTACCAGGGGGTGGACTATGTCGAGTTCATCTATCGGTTCTCGGATCGTATCAACCATGTCCATATGAAGGACGTCAGCTGGGCGGATCATCCGGTCGATGCCGGTGTCTTTGGCGGCCACGTGGACTTCCACAACCGCAAGCGCTATTGGGACTTCAAGTCGGTCGGTCGCGGCAAGATTAACTTTGAGCGCATTATCCGTGCTCTCAACGATATCGATTATGCCGGACCGCTTTCAGTAGAGTGGGAAGACGGGGGAATGGATCGCGAGGCCGGTGCCTCCGAGTCATCGCGATTTGTGAAACAGATCGACTTCCCGACCTCGAAGATCATCTTCGACGCCCAGTTTGATCGATAGGGGCTCGCCATGCGAGCCTGCGAGCCTGCGAGCCTGCGAGCCTGCGCCCCGCGATATGGGGCGCTGAGTGCTGGTGGCTACGCTTGGCGCTTAAGCGGGCGCCGTATATAGGCTTGAGTCTGCTTCGGCCCGTCTCCAAAAGGTTGGTGTGAGGGTTTAGCCCTTGATGACGGAGCCCTATCAGCGAGTATCGCGAGTAGAACGGCTGAAGGGGCTGTCCGCCAGCGGCACTGCGGAGGCCACAACTATGACGGATTCTCCGCAGCGGAAGAGGCGCACGTCTTGGCAATCCGTAAAGCCGACCGTGAACGGATCACGGGACAAGACGATCCACCTACCTCACGGCAGCATTGGCGCGCCTCAGACTCCCCGGCCGATACCGTGGTAATCGAACCCGTACTTCCGCATCGTATCGGGGTCGAGAAGATTGCGGCCGTCGAAGAGGAGAGGAGACTGCATCGAGTTTTTCACCGAGGGGAAATCGACGTGGGCGAAATCGGGCCACTCTGTAGCGATGATGAGGGCCTCGGCCCCGGAGGCGGCCTCTTCTGGTGAGTTAGCGAGGGTGATTTTTGCCCCGATGGGTAGATCGCGGACGCGCTCCATTCCCTTGGGATCGTAAGCGGTGATGTGCGCACCCTCGGCGACGAGTTTCTCGACGAGATCGAGGGCGACCGAGCAGCGCACGTCATCGGTGTTAGGCTTGAACGCGAGCCCCCAGACGGCAATTTTCTTCTCGTCAATTACCCAGAGGGCCTCGCGGATGCGATCGATAAAACGATCAAGCTGCTGACGATTGATTTTTTGCACCTCTTTGAGTAGGTCAAAGGGGACCCCGAGTTGGTCACTGATCGCGATGAAGGCGGCGATGTCTTTCGGAAAGCAGGAACCGCCGTAACCGATACCGGCGTTGAGGAAGGAGCGCCCGATGCGTGAGTCCATCCCGATGCCCTCGGCTACAAGCTCGACATCTGCATTGCTCGCCTCACAGATCGCCGAAATCGCATTGATGTAGGAAATCTTAAGGGCGAGAAACGAGTTCGCGGCATGCTTGATCAACTCGGCGCTGTTAATATCGGTTACGAGGAGCGGGGCAACGAAGGGTTCGTAGACCTTCTTCATCAGGGCCGAGGCCCGATCACTGTTTGATCCGAAGACGATGCGGTCCGGCTTCATGAGGTCCGCCACTGCGGAACCCTCGCGCAAGAACTCGGGATTCGATACGACGTCGAACTCTGCCTCGGGGGCGTAACGCTGAATCGTCTCCGCAACCTTTTCACCTGTCCGAACCGGTACGGTCGATTTATCCACGATTACTTTGTAACTCTTGATCGCTGGAGCAATCTCTCTCGCTACCTTCTCGATAAACTTCAAGTCGACCGATCCATCGGCATTCGGCGGTGTAGGGACGGCTATGAAAACGACTTCGCCATGATCCACGCCCTCCGGGGTGCTGGTGGTGAAGGTGAGGCGGCCGGCGGCGACGTTTTGCTTCACGAGATCGGCCAGACCTGGTTCATAGATCGGAATTTCACCGCGGAGAAGGGTCTCGATCTTTTTGGCATCGTTATCGACGCATTTCACCTCGTGTCCCACTTCGGCGAAGCACGCGCCGGTGGTCAGTCCTACATAGCCGGATCCAATAATGGTCAGTTTCATCAAATAAAAGCGTGTTTATAAGTCAGGATGCCCCCTCGTGCGAGCACCATTTGTGGGCTGGATTCCTCAAAATGTCTGCGTAGAATTCATTAGCTCGCTAGCGGGCTGCCCAGTGCGAAGCCGAATATGGCTCACCGATCAGTGATCGATCTTCACTCTTCGGCGTCGAGCGTCCCGGGCTGGAAATCAAGCGGCAGACTGACTTTTGGAAAAGCCTTGAGAGTGAGGCTCAGAAGGATGCCGTATTCGTTCTCGCCGCTGCGATTGTCGCGGATGATACCGCCAAGGCTGGCAGTCCAGCTGGCAAGGTCGCGGTGAACGCTATACTGCTGATACTCGAGAGTGCTGTCATCTGTCTCGAAGCGATGGGCCGTGCTGAGGCCCCAGTTGTCACTCAGGCGGGTGTAGGTCGTGAGGGTGTAGAGATCGGAATCCTCAAAGAAGGGATGATCGTTGATGAAGTAATGGCGCAGCCCGAAGCGGAACCAGTCTGTCG
Source organism: Verrucomicrobiales bacterium (assembly GCA_041688355.1). Lineage (GTDB taxonomy): Bacteria > Verrucomicrobiota > Verrucomicrobiia > Verrucomicrobiales > DEV007 > Arctic95D-9. The sequence continues at coordinate 7,515 of JBDNIL010000351.1, forward strand.
GCATCACTGAGATCAGGGAACTAAGTTCAGTGAAATCCATCGAATTGTCGAAGAGAGGCACCTGGGCCGTGGTCGATGCGGTTAGCCAGGGGAGAGGGCGCCACTCGACATCGGTAAAAAAGTTGGAGAAATCGCGATTGAATTCGGGATCCTCAAGGTAGGTGTCGAAGTAGTTATCGACGGCAAGCCATTCGTAGGAGGCTCCATTGCGCTTTGTTATCCATCGGTTCGATACACCGGCGCGAAGGATCTGCCAGTCACGAATGTCGTCTATCGATGTGAAGAGCGGCATGTCAATGGGGCGCAGCCTCGTCGTCGGGGTAAAGCGGTCGATAGGGGAAAAGCGACCGGTCAGATCATCGGTGCTCACAAAGGAGTAATTCATGTAGGGGCGGACCACGTGGAGGAGACCGTTGAGTCCGAGGGCCCGGTTCACGATGTTCGGGGAACGCTTCGACATCTTGAAGGAAAGGTCGATCCCGGCATGCGTTGTGGTGCGGTCGAGCGAATCGAGCCCCGGGATGTCGAAGCTGGAGTAGTTGGTATAACCGGCACCGGCACGGGGGACGACATTTAGAATGCCGCCGAGGCGGGTGGGAAATAGGAACTCGTGGTAGGAATGGAAGCGGTTGAAGCCGCTCGGGTCGACCGCGCCGGCTAGGATGGAGGCATCGTCGAGTTCCTCATCGATGATGCCGTAAGAGGTCATCCCGTCATAATAGAAGCCGGTATCACCGAGGGGCGTGCGGATGATGTCGATGGCGAGTTCGGGTGTGCGGGTGTCGGTCTGGAAAAATTCATTCAGCTGGAAACGGCCGGTCAGCGAGATCTCGCCCTGATCGAAGAGCTTGTTCAGGTTGATGAGGTTGTCAGGATTCGGATCGACGCGGAACTCGGCGGGGAAAAAGTCTTCGTAGAAGAAGGCGTCGCTGAGCTTGTTGATATCAAAATCGAGGTAGAAAGTTTCGTCGTCGGAACCCGGAAAGTAGACGCGGTGCTGGAGATTCGCTCGGTAGCGACTCGAGTCGACGGTGCCTTTGCGGCGGCTGCGACCATTGAAGCTCAGTTCGGGATTGGCATCTTCCGCGTAATAAAGGTGAAGACCGCCGATGTTCTCGTTGTCTTTGAACTGCTGATCTCTCAACTCGATGCCGGCGGCGAGACCGCGCTCCGTGCGGAGGTCGAGTTGGGCTGTGGCGAGGATGTCTTCCCCGATCATGAAGCCGTACTGGTTCAGTAAGAAACCTCCCCAGGCGGAATTCCAGCCAGGAGTGAAGTAGTAACCGAGTTCCTCCTCCATGGGCTGGACGAAATACGGGAACCAGAAAAGAGGCATCTCGCCGACATAAACCTGAGCTCCGTGCATGACGATCTTGTCGTCCGGATAGATTTCAAGCTTCTTCACGCGAACATGGAAATTCGGATTGGCGGAGTCGTGAGTAGTGAAGGTCGAATCAAGCATCGTGATCGGCCCGTCTGTGCCTTCCTCAGGGCGGACAACGTTGTCGGAGGTGTAAAAGACCGGCTCAAGGGCGCTCTTTAGCTGACTCGTCGTTAATTCCCCGGTGTTGATGTTGTAGATGATCTCCTCGGCATCGATAACTTGTCCGTCCTTGAAAATCCTCACATTATCCCGGGCGAAGAGGTTGCCGGATGACTGGTGATACTCGATCTGATCGGCCTGTATCGTCACATCGCCGTATTTTACGACGACGTCACCATAGGCTTTCGCAATCCCGAGATTTTGGTCGTAGTCGGAGAAGTCGCTCTGGATATCGAGGTTGACCATGCCGCGGCCCGGGTCGGATGCCTCTGCGAACTCTGCGCTGTCGTCCTGGGCGGTGAGCCCTCCCGGAGTGAGCGCGAAAACACCGGCAAGCAAACCAATCACTGCGGCGGTCCGCAAGCGATTGGCTTTCAGGTTTTTGGTTGTTGAATCCCGGCGGATCAAAGCAATCAGACTAGGTTACGGGTTATGTCGCTAAAACGCCAAGCTACCAACTGTCATTTACTCCCATCTCCCCAAAAGACCAATGAAAATTTCGAATTTTGACGGCATTTTGTTAAGGGATCTTAACTATTCAGAGGGTCTTCGGGACGTTCTCACACAGAGTCCCTTTTTTGACGGTTCGCGTAAAAAGCGGTAAAAAAGCTCCACTGCCGGATGCATCTCGAGTCCAGCGACTCTCTCAAGAATGGACTGCAGGGTTTCGGGGCTGTGATAAACGGCTTGAAAGGCCTCTTTGACCTTGCGGCGCTCATCCACGGAGAAGCCGAGCCGCTTCATTCCCACTGCGTTGATGCCCACTACAGTGTTGATGTCTGCACCGATCACAAAGGGGGGGAGATCCTGTGAGAATCCGGAATGCCCCTGGCACATGACGTAGTCCCCGACCCGCACGAACTGATGAAAGGCCGAGCCGCCCCCGACAAAGCAGTGGTTGCCGAAGAGGACGTGTCCGCCGAGAAGGACATCGTTTGCGAGGGTGTTGGAGCTCCCCACGATGCAGTCATGCCCGATGTGGGAGCCGGCCATGAGATAGTTGTCGTCCCCCAGGATTGTGTCAGCCCCCTCGTGGACGCTGCGGTGAATCGTGACATATTCCCGGAGGACGTTCCGCTCGCCGACGCGGATCCCGGAAGATATCGTTTCATCAAATCCGCGAAACTGGGGGTTGGAACCGAGGATGGCGCCCGCTCCCACGAAAGTTTCGCGGCCGATCTGCGACCCGGAACGGATCTGTGCGGCGCCCTCAATCACGCAGTCATCCCCGATGCGGGTGTCGGACTCGATGACCGCGAAGGGCCCGACTTTTACTCCATTACCGAGTTCGGCTCCGGGATCAATGACGGCGGTGGGATGAATAGACATAGGAAGACAACGGGGAGCGACTGCGGGGGCATCCGGGAGGGATACCACCTCAAATTAGGCCCGCCTCGCGAAAACTAAAGTAGGGATCGCGCGTGCTTTCCGACCGGCAGCCGATGATGATGTGGTCGGTGAATTCGATCCCGACGGCGAGGGCGGCGCTCTTGAGGCGGCGCGTTACTTCGTGATCCGCCTGGCTGGGCGAGGGATCGCCCGAGGGGTGGTTGTGAACGACGATGATGGCGTGGGCGCTGTGGCTGATCGCCTTGCGGAGAATCTCGGCCGGGTTGGCAAAGGATTCGTTGCCAGTGCCCCGGAAGATTTCAGTTAGGTGGATGAGTCGTTTGCGATGGTTGAGGAGGATGACCCTGACTGATTCCTGCGAGAGCATCTGCATCTCGGGGCCAACGAGCGAAAAAACATCTTCCGGGGATGTGATAGAGAGCTCGCTGAAGGGCTCGTGGGCAAGGCGACGCCCGAACTCGAAGACGGCGGCGAGTTGCGCTGCCTTGGCGGGGCCGATTCCCTGAATCTGGCAGAGCTCCTCGGTCGTGGCGCGGGAAAGGCTGCGCAGACTCCCGAATCGTTGAATCATTTCCCGCCCCAGCTCGATCGCGCTCATTCCGGCCCGACCCGTGCTGAAAAACAGAGCGAGGATCTCGGCGTCACTCAGCGCGGCCGGCCCCCGATGGAAGAGCTTTTCTCTGGGGCGCTCGTCTTCCGGAATGTCTTTGATTAACATGAAAATCTCGCATGAGCCTTCGCCAAATTGCCGAGGGACGCAATCATTTTTCCCTGTTGATTCTAAGGAGAACGGGATCGAGGCACCGCGGGGGATTCGCGTCACGGGGCAGCCGTCCCATATTTTCTGCAGAACTTGGCACGGACGATGCACGTATTGGTATTGATGCGGGAGTCTATACGGGTCTCATCCCCCGGTCCCATTCCTACTCAACAACCTCGAATTCGCGGTGGGAACGGGCTTCTCGCGCAGAAGCCCGGTTCCCGAGGGCGGGTCGGGCGGCACAAATGGCCAGTGGCGCCGATAGGCGGGCGGAGTATAGTTCCGCTCTGCAATGATCGGACTTCGGGAAATCTTTGGCGTTTTCACCGGCACGAAGAGACTTCTCCTCGTGGGGGCGGGTGCTCTCGCGCTGGGCGGGATGGTGTGGAACGGCGGAAGTCTGTCTTCGAAAAAACCGACCGGTAAGCTTCCCGACTCGATGGGGGATGCACTGCGAGCGGACTGGAGCGATGGAAGACCGCGCCGCGATAGCTGGTTCGGTGACCGGCAGGCGCTGGGGGACGGTGCGATCCGGATCGGGCTCAGCTTTATCGCGGCGATGGCCTTCGGGGCACTGCTGCGGGTCGCGGTGAAGACGGCGATCTCCCTCCTCGTCATCGGAGGTTTTGTCATTTGGGTAATGCAATCCCGCGGCATGATCGATCCGAGCTGGCAGGACTACTACGGCTCAGTGAGCGAGAGTCGGAACTGGCTCGTGGCCCAGGCCAGTGTCGTAGGCCAGATCCTCCAGGCCCATCTGCCCTCGGCGAGCGCCGCTCTGATCGGGTTCGGCTTCGGACTGCGGCGGTGAAGGCGCAACGGATCGCCATCGGATGTTGTGCTTATTGGACTGATTCTCGCCATTCTCATTGTTATCGACGGGAAAAAGAGGAAAGAATTTCGCCGTTGCACGTATTGTCTGGTGATTGCAGGGCGACTCTGCACTATATTGCCGCCGGGACGGTGACTGATGTCCTCGGGTCAGTGACCCTGCTCGAGCCCGAAGCCGAAACTCTGTTTACCTCCCGAATGTCTTCTGATCGCAGACTCTCTCTTTATTGGCACCGCGCCGGATCTTCGGCGCTGCTCTTCGCGTTCTCGGTTCTGCTCACGTCGTGCGTCGTTATGCCGACGAACACGCACCGGGATCAACGGAGGTCCCTCGCCAAGTATGACTCCCTCGGCATCGACGCGCCCGTCACTCTGCCCGAGCTGAAGAACCGCACCGACAAAGGCTTTTCCGCCGCCGACTTCCTCACCCTGCACTCGGGTCTCATCGTGAGCGGGAAATACATCGACGAGGACTTCAAGTCCAAGCTCGCCACCAGCCGCGAAGCGCAGGAGGGGGTCCTCGAACTCGGGTTCTCCGTGCCTATTGCCAAGGGCGGCTCCGGCTTCGGCAGCTGCGCTCCTGTCACCTCGGACGGATATTTTCTCACGGCAGCGCACGTCCTCGCCCACAAGGAGTCCTACGTCCTCTACGCGACCTCTTCGAAGCGAAACACCTACATCGACTACGCCCCGGTGCGGGTCGTCTACCGCAACGACGCCGCTGACTTCGCCATCGTCAAGGCCGAGATGGCGACGCCGCGTTTCCTCAAGTATCGCCGCGACTCACTCAACCTGACGAGCACCCTTTTCGCGGGCGGCTGGATGCATGAAAAGGGGGGCGGCCTCTTCCTCGAACACCAAAATGTGAACGAGGATCCGAGCGGCCATTTCCGCAAACTCATCACGACTTTGCCGATGATCAAGGGTGACAGCGGCTCTCCCCTGATCGACCAGCACGGTCGTCTCTGCGGTGTCCTCAGCACGATGCGCCTCGGTGTCATTGTGAAAATGAGGCCCAAATCGACTGCTGTGATGATGGACATCGCGGAGATCGAAAAGCTCATCAGTGCGGACAGGCGGCGCTGAGGGGCGGGAACTCCGTCTGGTCCGGAAAACTGACCAGCAAGTCTGTCTTGCCAGAGCGTGTCGGTGAACGAATCATCGTGTCATGAAACTCGCGCGTTGCCTCCTCCTTGTTCTCGTCTTTCCCCTGTATGCCGGAGAGCGTGTTTTCTTCTCCTTCGACGACCACAGCATCCCCATGTGGGACAATGTCGCGGTGACGCCCCTGGCGGCGGAGAAACATCCGGGAAACCCCGTGCTGCGGCGTGGTCCCGAAGGGGCACCCGATCATGGACATGCGATCCTCTACGGAACGGTCGTGCACGAGGAGGGCAAGTTCCGCATGTGGTATCTCGGCATGTTCGAGACTGAGAACAAGGGGGGGCAGGCTCCGGGTTGGTGGCGGCCGATGTGTTATGCCGAGAGTGAGGATGGCGTCACCTGGACGAAACCCGAGCTCGGTCTCGTCGAGTTCAACGGCAGCAAAAAGAACAACATCTGCCTGATCGAGTCCGAGGTGCCGTCGCTCGCGAAGGTGAACGACTTCCTCTCCATCCTCCACGAGCCGGAAGATCCCGATCCTACCCGCCGCTACAAGTGCGTCTACATCGCTCATCCGCCGTTTGATGATGTACGCGGCGGTCGCAGCGGAATTGGTCCGAATGAAAGTCGCTGGAGTGCCTTTGTCGCCGCGACGAGCGCGGATGGTCTCACCTGGAGAGTAGTCGGCGACCGCCCCATGAATGCCGGCAACGAGCGTTTCGAGGTCGCGGGACTCTATCGCTTCGGCAACTTCTACTACGCCCCGGGGCAATTGCTCTCGCCCTGGGCCTGGCGGATGGACGGGAGCGAGGTGGGGCGCGTCACGCTGAGCTATCGTTCGCCCGATTTCCTGAATTGGTCCCGGGCCAAGGCCTTCGCTTTTGCCCGGCCCGGTCAACTCACCTCCGTTCCTGTGAAAGGGCAGCAGGGACACATGGGTGCGGGGATGTGGAATCGCGGCAACGTCGTCATCGGACTGAACGGACTCTGGCAGGATGCGCCGGAGAAGCCCGCCGATCCGAAGCGTTGGAACCTCGGCGTCACCATCGATCTCGGACTGATCGTGAGCAACGACGGCATCCACTTCCGCGAACCGGTTCCCGATCACAAAGTCATCCCGCGCGGGAAACCAGGCGAATGGGACGACATCGCTATCCTGCAGGGGCATGCTTTTGTGAATCATGGCGACAAGACGATGATCTGGTATTCGCACTGGGACACCGGCGGCACCCTGAAAGACATGGAGATCGGTCTCGCGACGCTGCGTCGCGACGGGTTTGCCTATCTTTCGAGGAAAGTCCCCGACTCTCCAGCACATGTCGTGACGACGACTTTCCGGGCCGGGGAAGGGGAGCGTATCTTCGTGAACATCGAAGGTGTGTCTGCGGAGGCCCCGCTGCGCGTGGAGTTACTCGACCCGTTCGATCAGCCGCTGGTGGATTTCGCTGGTGAAAAAGCGGGCAAGGTCGTGGTCGATGGGACGCGGGTGGAAGTCGCCTTTCCCTCGGGATCCGTTCCGACCGGCCGCGAACTCGCGCTGAGAGTTTCGCTTCCTGATTCCGGCGACGCCAAACTCTATGCCCTCTATATCTCCGGCGAATGAAGGGCAAGGGGTGTAACGAGACCTTCGGCGGCGGCGAGAGTGTTCTGATTGCCGTCGAAGGAGAGAAAAACGTCGGCCTCCATCTCCAGCGCCGCCGCAACGTGGAGCACGTCGAAGCTGCGATGCCCGCCGGTGAAAGTGCGGGCTCTGGAGATGCGCTCGGCGAGAGTGAGCATGTTCACCCAGTCGATCTCAGTGATCACCGCCGATCCATCGTCGAGATCTTCTTTGAAGTCGGAGATCATCTTTTCGGCTTCATGAAGCGGGTATCCAACTTGTGGATTGTGGCGGTGGCGAAAGGCCTGAAAACGGGCCGCCTGACGAAACTCCCAAAGCAGAAGTCGCGTCACGATGAGCGGACCATCCAACGTACCCCGGTGGGCGATGGCCCGCTCGGAATTGTCCTGCGTCCGGTAGAGCGCGCAGAGGAAAGAAGTGTCAAATCCCGTCATCAGCTGAATTCTCCGAGTTCTGCTTCCCGCATCTCGCGGACTTCTTCGGCGGAGAAGACCCGGTCACCCCAAGTCTCGCGCATCCTTTGCCGATGCGCATCGGCATCAAACACCCGCGATTTTTGGGAACGTCCCGGAGGCGAAAGGTGCGCCACGGGTTTACCGTGTTTGGTCACCTCGATTTCCTCGCCGTCGGCGAGCCATTCCTCTACCTTGGCAAAATCGTACCGTAAATCCCGAACCGTGAGTGTTTTCATGAGTTGTGATCATATATTGCATCACAAATTTCCCCGCGTCAATTTCCGATTCTATCCATGAGCACTTCCTCCGAAATCAATCCCTACGTCTGGGCCGATATCACCGACTACGATCTCGACATCTGGCATCGTCACCTCGCCGACTTCGTGCCTCCCGATGCCTTCGACGCACACGCCCATCTCTGGCGGACACAGGATCTCGGCTCGCCCACTCCAGCTCTCGCCGCCGCCGGACCCGCCCTGGTCACCCGTGCGGTCTACGATGAGCGGCTCTCGATGTGGATGCCCGATCGCTGCCCGACCGGCGGACTCTTTTTCCCCTTTCCAACCCGAGCCCTCGACGTCGAGGGAGCGAACCGGCACCTCGCCGATGAGATGAAAGGCGATCCGCACTCGCTCGGGCTTATGATCATCACCCCGCGACAGGATCCCGCCGAGGTGGAGCGGCAGGTCATCGCCGACGGTTTTATCGGGTTCAAAGTCTATCATCTTTTCGCGGAGCGGACCGATACTCTCTTCGCCCCGACCGGCGAGTTCATCCCCGAATGGGCCTGGGAAATGGCTGACCGCCGCGGTCTCGCGATCATGCTCCACATGGTCCTGCCGCGGGCGCTGGCCGAGCCGGAGAATCAGCGCTACATCCGCGAGAACTGCATCCGATATCCCGGGGCAAAGCTCTTCCTCGCCCATGCCGCGCGCGGCTTTTGCGGCAAACACACCGTCGAGGGGATCGAGTCGATCCGTGGGCTCGACAATGTCTATTTCGACACCTCGGCCATCTGTGAACCCGCGGCCTTCGAAGCGATCCTGAAAGTCTTCGGCCCTACCCGACTCTTTTTCGGGGCTGACTTCTGCGTCACCGAGATGCGGAGCCGCTGCGTCGACCTCGCCGACGGGTTTCTCTGGCTCGATGAGATCCGCGCCGATTTTTCCAAATCCCGCTTTGCCCGACCCACGCTTCTCGGGATCGAGTCGCTCCTCGCGCTGAAGCAGGCCTGTCTCAATCAGCATCTCACCGCCGGAGACGTCGAAGAGATCTTCTGCCTCGGGGCGCGCCGCCTCTTCGGTCTTCCGCTGCCGCGCACCATGCCCGATGTCCAGGCCGCCTACCGCGAGGCGACGACTCTCATCCCCGGAGGCACCCAGCTCCTTAGTAAGCGGCCCGAGATGTTCGCCCCCGGGCAGTGGCCCGCCTACTACCGCGAGGCGCGCGGCTGCGAAGTGATCGACATCGAGGGGCGACGCTACCTCGACATGAGCCTCGGCGGCATCCTCTCCACGATCCTCGGCTACGCCGACCCCGACGTAAACGCCGCCGTGATCCGGCGCGTCTCGATGGGGTCGATGGCGACGCTGCAAACCCATGACGAAGTCGAACTGGCGAAGCTGCTTCTCGAGATCCATCCCTGGGCGGAGAATGCCCGCTTCACCCGGGCCGGAGGCGAATCCATGGCCGTCGCCGTGCGCATCGCCCGCGCCCGCACCGGCCGGGACAAGATCGCTCTCTGTGGTTACCACGGCTGGCACGACTGGTATCTCGCCGCGAATCTCTCCGGTACGAGCGAGCTCAATGCCCACCTTCTCCCGGGGCTCGATCCGGCCGGAGTCCCCGCAGGGCTGGCGGGGAATACCCTGACATTCCACTACAACAACCTCGCGGAGCTCGACGCTCTCATCGCCGAACACGGCAGCGAACTCGCCGCCATCGTCATGGAGCCGACCCGGCAGACCGATCCGGCACCCGGGTTCCTCGAAGGCGTGCGCGAACGCTGCGACCGCATCGGCGCGCAGCTGATCTTCGACGAAATCTCGATAGGCTGGCGTCTCTGCCTCGGCGGGGCACATTTGAAGTTCGGCGTTTCCCCCGACATTGCCGTTTTTGCCAAGGCTCTCGGCAACGGCTTTCCCATCGGGGCGATCATCGGGACTCGCGACACGATGCAGGCGGCGCAGGGATCTTTCATCTCCAGCACCTTCTGGACCGAGGGTGTCGGGCCCGCCGCTGCGGTCGCCTGCGTCCGGAAAATGATGCGACTCGATGTGCCTGCTCACCTCGCCCGGATCGGCTCGCTTGTCATCGCGGGCTGGCAGACTCTCGGGGGGAAACATGGTCTTCCGGTGAAAACCCCGGGACGACCCGAACTCGCCCTGCTCGCCTTTGACCACCCTGATTCCGCCGCCCTCCTCACCCTGATGACCGCACGAATGCTGCGGCGGGGTTTTTTAGCCGCCGGCGGATTCAACGCGATGATGGCTCATGAGCCCCGCCATGTGGAGGCGTATCTGGCGGCTCTGGATGAAGTTTTCGGAGAACTGGCCGAGGCCGTCCGCGAGGGCGATATCGAGTCCCGGATCGGCGGACCGGTGAAACACACGGGATTCGCGAGACTGACGTGAGTCTTGCCGAACCCGGGGGCACGCCGGACACTTTGATCGTCACCAAGCCATTAGCTTTCACGGATAAAAGTGATCTCACGATGCTTCGAGCATAAAGCCATGCAGGCTCTCCACCAGGAAACGTCTTGGGCAGCGTAAGCGTTCATTTTCGTTCCAGGGACCTTCTTTCGAGGCACGCGAGCCCGGTAGCCGGCAGATTGCCACCGGGCTCGTTCGTGGTCTATTTCCACTGTCGCCACTGAATCTGAAAAGTTGATTCGTTTCTTAGCCTCCAAACGTTTCGTCCCGGGCCTTTACACTTTACAGTTTCTTATTCGCCGTGGAGAACTTATC
>JBDNIL010000352.1:0-6144 GCA_041688355.1 Verrucomicrobiales bacterium
CTTTCATCAGCGGCCTGAGCGGCCAGTTCTACAAGCAGTTCGCCGTCACCATCGCGATCTCGACGGTGATCTCGGCGATCAACTCGCTCACCCTCAGTCCCGCACTCTCGGCGCTGCTCCTCAAGGATCACCACGCGAAAAAGGATCTCCTTTCGCGCTTCATCGATTTCCTGTTTGGCTGGTTCTTCCGTCCTTTCAACCGCTTCTTTGAATGGTCGTCGAACACCTACGTCGCTCTCGTGAAGCGCCTCATCCGCTTCAGTGCGATCGCTCTCGTCCTCTATTGCGGCCTCGTCTGGGCGACGTGGAAAGGTTTTGAGATAACCCCCACGGGCTTTGTCCCCTCGCAGGACAAACAATATCTTGTAGGTTTCGCCCAGCTCCCCGACGGTGCCTCGCTCGACCGCACCGATGAGGTGATGCGGCGGATGTCCGAGATCTGCCTCAATCACCCCGGAGTGAAAGACGCGATCGCCTTCCCGGGTCTCTCGATTCACGGATTTAGCATCAGCCCGAACAGCGGGATCGTCTTCGTGGGGCTCGATGATTTCGAAGATCGCACCACGCCCGAGCTTTCCGGCGATGCCATCGCGGGGGCGCTCAACGGGAAATTCCAGGAGATCCAGGACGCCATGGTCCTCGTCCTTTCCCCTCCTCCGGTGAACGGCATCGGCACCACCGGGGGATTCAAAATGATGATCCAGGACCGCGGTGATCAGGGCTACGCGGCTCTTTACAAGGCCACCCAGGATCTCGTCGGGGCCGCCTATGGCAGCGGGCAACTGATGCAGGTCTATTCCGGCTACACCGTCAATGTGCCCCAGCTCGAGGCGGATGTGGACCGCGAAAAAGCGAAGTCTCAGGGCGTTCCCCTGCAGAATCTTTTCGAGACTCTCCAGATCAATCTCGGCAGTCTCTACGTAAATGACTTCAATCGCTTCGGCCGCACCTACCAGGTCGTCGCCCAGGCCGAACCGCAGTTCCGTGACGACGCGCAGGATATCACCCGGCTGAAGACCCGCAACGCCGCCGGCGAGATGGTGCCGATCGGCTCGCTCGTGCAGGTGCGCGAGACCTTCGGGCCCGACCGGGTCACCCACTACAATGGCTACCTCGCTGCCGACCTCAACGGCGTCGCGATGCCGCCGCTCAGTTCCGGGCAGGGCGAGGCCGTCATCAGCGAACTCGCGAAGAGTCTGCCACCGGGATTCGAGTTTCAGTGGACCGAACTCGTCTATCAGAAAATCATCGCGGGCAACGCCGCCATGTATGTCTACCCGCTCTGCATCCTTCTCGTTTTCATGGTCCTCGCGGCGCAGTACGAGAGCATGCGGCTGCCACTCGCGATTATTCTCATCGTGCCGCTCTGTCTACTCTTCGCTCTTGCCGGGGTCTACCTTGTCGGGGGCGACAACAACATCTTCACCCAGATCGGTTTCATCGTGCTGATAGGTCTGGCCTGTAAAAATGCCATCCTCATCGTCGAGTTCGCGAAGGAAAAGCACGATCACGGCCTCAGCCCGCTCGAGGCTGCCCTCGAAGCCTGCCGTCTGCGTCTGCGCCCGATTCTGATGACCTCGATTGCTTTCATTGCCGGCGTTTTCCCGCTCGTGATCTCCACCGGGGCCGGCTCGGAAATGCGTCGCGCCATGGGCACGGCGGTGTTTTCCGGGATGATCGGAGTGACGCTCTTTGGACTTTTTCTCACGCCGGTCTTCTATGTCCTCGTCATGAAAATGGGCCGCAAGAAGAAACCGGTCGTCGAGCCTGCCATCGTCACTGTGCCCTGAGTGATAGACATTTCTCTCCATGAAACGCTTCACGATTCTGCGCCTCGTTTTTACGATCCTCCTCCCGGCAGCCCCTGCGGCGGCACAGGTCGGACCCGACTACGAACGTCCCTCCCTCGACTCGACCGGCCGCTTCAAAGGCGTGACCTGGCGGGAGGCGAGCCCTTCCTCGCACCTGCCGAAGGGCGAGTGGTGGAAGATCTTTCGCGACCCGACTCTCAGCGGTCTCGTCGAGCGGGCTACGGCGAACAATCAGGAGGTAAAAGCGGCGATCGCCCGCTTCGACCAGGCACGCACCACGGCCCGCATCACGAAGGCAAATCTCCTCCCGACGATCAGCGTTCCGCTCACTGCCGAGCAGCAGCGCACCTCGGCGAACATGCCCTCGGCCTTCCCGCTCGACGGGCTGCGCTACGATGGCCCCGCCTACAATGCGCTCGTCGATTTCGGATGGGAGATCGATCTCTGGGGAAAAATCCGGCGCGGAGTCGAGGCGGATGAGGCGAATGCTCTCGCCGTAGCTGACGCGGTGCACAATGTCCTCCTCGGGATCCAGGCTGAGGTTGCATCGAATTATTTCCAGATCCGCACCCTCGATGGCGAGATCCATATCGTCAGCGAGGCGGTCGGGCTGCGGGGCGAGGCGCTCAAGATCGCGAGGGCCCGCGTAAAGGCAGGGTCAGGGAGCGAGCTCGAAGAAGCCCAGTCCGAAACCGAGGTCGCCACCGCCGAGGCCGAGATCTCCGGGCTCCGGACGCAGCGGGATCAATTTGAAAATGCCATCGCGATTCTCGTCGGGGCGAACCCCTCGAGCTTCCGCGTGCCGGTGAATGCGAAAAGGCTGCCCTCGCCCCCCGCGCATCCCGCCGGTCTTCCCACCGACCTGCTCGAACGCCGTCCCGACCTCGCCGCCGCCGAGAGGCAACTCGCCGCCGCGACCGCCCGCATCGGGGTCGCCAAGGCCGAGTTTTTCCCCAGCATTAGCCTGATGGGCAACGGCGGATTCCAGAGCGGAGACCTCGATCTGCTCTTCGAGCCCGCCTCCCTGATGTGGAGCTACGGCCCGAAAATTCATGTCCCGATCTTCTCGGGAAATAAGAACCGGTTCAACCTCTCCCGCTCCCAGGCTGCCCATGATGAAGCGCTCGCGCTCTACCGCCAGGCCTTCCTCTCGGCCATCGCCGATGTCGAGACGAGCCTCTCTTCCCTGCGCCATCTCCAGACCGAGTCCGCCTCGCTGCAGCGCGCGCGGACCAGTGCCGAGCGGGCCGCGGATCTTGCCCGGACCCGATACGAATCCGGCACGAGCCCCTACCTCGATGTCCTCTCCGCCGATCGCACCGCCCTCACCACCCAGCTCGCAAGCGTGCGCGTCTCGGGCAAACGTCTCATCGCCACGGTGTCGCTCATCAAAGCCATCGGCGGCGGCTGGGACCGGTCACTGACCATCGCGCTCCCCGTGACCACACCCGATCCGGCGGCGCGGTCGAATCCGGACGAGGTCGAGAAGGGATTGTTTAAGAAACTGTTTCAGCGTCGGGAGTAGGTGCGACGGAAGGTCGGGGCGGTTCTTAAGCCAGGCGCTCCACCGTGCGGTTGACGAGGAGCCGGTGGTAGAGCGTCACGTTCTCCGTGTCCCACGCCTCTGAGTCCGGATGTTTGAACTCGTCGTCACAGAGGTCATCGAGGTCGCGGGGCTTCGACCAGTTTTAAAAACCATTGCTGAAGCATCAGCTTCCGGTCGAAGGGAAGCGGTTTGGCGGCAAGAGCTTTCTTGGGGCGGGGAGGCATGAGACAGTCAAAGAAGGCGGCGGACGCCTTGGAGAAAAACTTGGAAACTGCGGCTCGTGTTCTCATCCACCGAGAGGTGCGGTCCAATGGCGCGTGAACCTCCGAGCTTCTGATACCGGCCTCCGGTCACCGAGGCCAACTCATTGGCAGGGTTGACGATGTGGTCCGGTTCGCGGTATTTCGCCTTCTTGGAATGTTGGGTCAGATCGCTCAGATTCAATCCGGCCTCGACTGCCGCAAGATCGCCAAAGTACCAACTTTCCAACTCTCGGCAGGCGATGCGAACAACTGTAGCCGGACGACCTGCATCCCTGCACATTTCCACAAGTCTATCCTTAATCGGCTCGCACGGTCCGCTGTCCTGATCGCGCAGCACGAGGAAGGCGGTGTCGGGTTGCCGCCAGCCGCGCAGTCGCTTCCCAAGTTGTTTTTCGAGATCCTGTTTGCCTTCGAAGACGACAAATCTCGGCGTCACCTTCACGGGCAGAATTCGCGGCAGCATCCCCTCCAGCATTGCCTTGGCCGAAGGCTCTTCGAGGAAAAACACCAATGTCCGCGTCATCATAATGGGTCGGCCCCGGTGAAGAATCCCTGTTTCCAGAGGTAGCCCATTTGGTCTCCCTCCGCCATGTATGCGGCTACCTGCTGGTCGTCGCGGGCACGCAGCACCTGGGTATATCCGCCTCGCTTCTCCAACCAGAAGACCTCATCAAGCTGGGTCGAGTTGAGAAAATCGGGAGAATGCGTCGAAACAAAGACTTGCCCGCCTCGCTGCGAATAGGCTCGGAACTCCTCGGCCAATTCCCAGAGGAGGGTGTGGTAGAGCTGATTCTCGGGCTCCTCCACGCAAAGCAAAGCGTGGGGATTGGGATCGTAGAGCAGCACGAGATAGGCAAGCATCTTGATCGTGCCGTCCGAGACGTAGCGAGCGAGGAAGGGATCCTCGAAGGCACCATCTTGGAATTTCAAGAGGATCGTGCCTTCCTCCGTCTCTTTTGATTCGACATTGGTGACGCCGGGGACGCGTTGCTTCAGCTTAGCAATGATCGTGTCGAAAATCGTGGGATGGTGATTGTAGAGGTACTCGATCACTTGCGAGAGATTCTCCCCTTCGCGGGAAAGGTGCTCGGCGTAACCAATCTCTTGCTCGGACCGGGCACGGCTGATGTGAAAGTCGGAGACATGCCAACTTTCGATGAGATTACCCAAAGCCACAGCGGCGGGAAACTTCTCGAATTGAGCCAGCCCCTTGATGGCGAGGATATCGGGAGACTTGAGGGTTTGGTGATCGCGCTTGAGATCGCTCTCGTCCTTCACGTCGTCCAACTCGTTTGTCACCGCTTGGCCCTCGCCACTGGAAAAGTCGATGAACCGCCACGGTTGTCCATGCTGACCGCGCCGGTATTGGAGGATCTCCTTTGTCACTACGGGCCTTCCCTTCACCTCATCAATGGAGAGCTGGTAGGTGACGAGACGGCTCTTTCGGCCCTCCTCGCGAAACTTCAGTTCGATCTCGATCGGGCCCTGGCTTTCCCGGCTACGGACTTCCTGGAAGCCCCGACTGCCGCCGAGCTTCGCTAAAGCGGTGGTCACGTTCCCGGTTATCGCGTCCTTCAAGAACCCAAAGACCGAGAACAGGGTGCTCTTACCGGTGCCGTTAGCGCCGACTAGGACGCAGAGATGGGGGATGTCTCGCATCACCACGTCTTGGAAGGCGCGAAAGTTTTTCAGACGGAGGTATTCAATATGCAGGTCTCATTCTTGTTGGCCGGTTTTTACTCGCACCCCTCCCACATCAAACGCGGGAACTCTTCATCGATCAAGCGGACCTTCCAGGTCTGGTCGTCGCGTCGAAGGTTTTCGAGGTGGTGGTCGCCGTTGACGTAGATGAGGGCGAACTCTCCGTCGAGGACTTTGATCTTTTGCTTGCGGCACCATTCGTTGAGGGCGTCGGCGTTGACTTCGGTGGTGTTGCGCCAGAGGACGAGGAGCTTCTCGCCCTCGGGGTTGGTGCCCTCGACCCAATGAACGCCGCCACCTTGGCCCCGGGCGAGGACAGTGAGGCCGAGGAGCCAGTTGAAGGTCTCGACGAGATCGACCTTCACGGGGTGCGTTTCACCGGCGCTGCCGCTGGCTACGTCGAGGGTGTAGTTCCACGGATCGGTGAAGGCGTTTACCTCGATGTGAGTGCCACTCGCAAAGACACCCTGCCCGGCGGGGTGAAACCGATACTGGAACTGGAAATCAGTGGACACGGGTTAGCGGAAGAGGTGGAGATCCGGATCGAAGAGGTAGAGCTCGCCGCGCTTCGCGCCGGTGATCTCGCGAAGGATGCCGCATCTCACGAAGCGCTCGATGAGGCTGTAGGCGGTGGCCGGAGACACGGAGCACACTTCGGCAGCTTGGGCGGCGTTGACCCAAGGGTGGGTGAAAAGGTACTGAAACAACTTCGCCCCGTGAGCGGTGCGCGGCCTCCACGAGCCGATTTCGGCCTCCCAGTGCTGTTTCAACTGGAGGATGCCGTTGAAGGTCTCGACGCCCTTGCCGGCGGTTTCGCTGATGC
>JBDNIL010000353.1:0-3596 GCA_041688355.1 Verrucomicrobiales bacterium
GAGACCCGTGTTGGACAAGTAGGGAGGAAAGATCCCTTTTCACGGAGCGGCTCCGCAACTAGTATGCCCCATGGAGAAGGCAACTTTCCGAATCGAACGCGACACGATGGGGGAGATGGAAGTGCCTGCGGCGGCGCTCTGGGGGGCGAGCACGCAGCGGGCGGTTTTGAATTTCCCAGTCTCGGGCGAGATGCTCGACCCTGCCATGATCCACGCCTACGGGCTGATCAAGTGGGCGGCGGCGAGAGCGAATCGGGAGCTGGGCAGCGTCCCCGGTGAATTGGCCAATCTCATCGAGAGCGCTGCGGCCGAGGTCTTCGCGGGAACGCTCGACGGGCATTTTGTGATCGACGTTTTCCAGACCGGATCGGGGACGAGCACGAACATGAATGTGAACGAGGTCATCGCGAACCGCTGTTCGCAACTCGCCGGCGAAGCGGTCGGTTCGAAGCGTCCGGTGCATCCCAATGACCATGTCAATCAGAGCCAGTCCTCGAACGACACCTTTCCCACGGCGATGCATGTCGCGGTGGCGATGAGTTTGAAAGGGGACCTCATCCCCGCTCTGATGAAAGCGCGGGACTCCATGGGGGCAAAGGCGACCGCCTTTCACGAGGTGCTCAAGATCGGACGCACCCACCTGATGGACGCGACCCCGGTGCGCCTCGGGCAGGAGTTCGGGGGCTACGCCCGGCAGCTCGATCTCGCGGTGGTGCGGGCTAACAAGGCGCTCAAGGCTCTCTCTGAATTGCCTCTCGGCGGCACGGCGGTAGGGACGGGGCTGAATTGCCCGCCGGGATTCCCCGCGCTCGCGATCGGCTTTATTTCGGAGAAAACGGGCCTCGTTTTTGTAGAAGCGGAGAATCACTTCGAAGCCCAGGCGGCGCGGGATGCGGTGGTCGAGGTCAGCGGACAGCTCAAGACGATCGCGACGAGCCTCTTTAAAATAGCGAACGACATCCGCTGGCTCAGTTCGGGGCCGCGCTGCGGGTTGGGGGAGATCGCGCTGCCGGCGACGCAGCCGGGGTCGTCGATCATGCCGGGCAAGGTGAATCCGGTCATGGCTGAGGCGGTCATGCAGGTCTGTGCCCAGGTCATCGGCAACGACACGGCCGTGACATGGGGCGGGGCGAACGGAAATCTGGAACTCAATGTGATGATGCCGATGATGGCGCAGAACACCCTGCGATCGATCCGGCTTCTCAGCAAGGTCGTCGATCTTTTCCGGGAGCGCTGTCTCGATGGTATCACCGCAAATGAAGAGCGCTGCGCGGAAATGATCGAGTGGTCGATGGCGATGGTCACGACCCTCGCGCCCCGGATCGGCTACGAGGTAGCGGCCGAAATCGCGAAGACGGCCGTGACGGAAGGGAAAACGGTCAGGCAAGTCTGTGAAGAACGTGCTGTCCTGCCGCAAGCGGAACTCGATCAGCTGCTCGACCCGGCGGGCATGGTGTGAGCGGCGGGGACGAAACTCTCACGAGTTCCGCTGCGCCCTGCGCGTCCGAGCGAGAGCGTAGTGAAGGTGGTGACACCTTCGGGCGATGGCCCGGCGGGGGACGAAACTCTCACGAGTTCAGTCAGATCGACCCGGAAGACGGATCATTTTACTTCCCTGATGATTTCCGCCTGTGCTAAGCTTCCCCCTTTGCTGTAAAGTAATCGAAATTAGAACCATGCCGAGAAGAGCCAGCTCTGGAGTTAACATTGGGCAGATCGCCGGGATCGCCGCCGCGATCATCGGATTTGTCGTGATCGCCGCCCTGCTTTTTAAACTGATCGCGGGCGGTCTCCTCGGGGGCGGGGACAAGCCTTCGGCAAAACGCTCCACCGGGAATGCCACTCTCCTCAGTCTCGCGACCTACCGCAGCAACGGCAACAGCCTGCGCGGGAATGTCTACCGGGTCGAGGGCAAGGTCGAGGAGACGCTGCGCTGGACGGCGGATCGCGGTCGCCTCATCAGCTTCGAGGCCAACGACGCGACCGAGACTATGCCTGTGCCCATCCTAGTCCCGGAAGACTTTAGCAACATCAATATCGAGCGCGGCACCGAGATGGCCATCGTCGTGCGCGTCGATCGCGACGGCACCCTCGTCGCCGAGGCCATCGACGAGTGAGCCACCGTTTCCCCTTTTTTTTCTGCCTGCCATGAAAACCCCGCTGCTCTACACGCTCGCCCTCACCGGTCTGATCTCCGCGTCGCCCATCGTCGCCCAGGTCTACACTCCACCGTCCGGTGGCGGAGGCGGTGCTCCCTCTGGCGGTGGAGCGCAACCCGGAAACACGACCACGATCGTCAACCAGGGCGGCAACCAGCCGCAGGGGAATCAGCAGGTCGTGGGCAACGATGTGCCCTACTTCGATCCGACCACGGATGTCTTCTCTTTTGACGGGAAGAATTTCAATGTGAACGACAACCGCGTTTTCCGCGCCCGGTTTGAAAAATACCTCAACGCCGAAGAGGCCGGTTCGGAGGCGGACACGGCCTACCGTGCCTCTATCCGCGAGATCCTCGATACACTCTCGCCGCACAACCGTGAGGCGTCGAAATTCCCCAAGGCGGTCGCGATGCTCCAGTACACCGCGCAGTTCCCGCAGGATGCCCGCCTCTGTGAGTCCCTCGCCAATGCCGTCTACCGGGTCTATCTCGCCCAGCGTTCCCAGGCCGAGTTGCAGACTCTCAACATCCAGCTCGACGACCAACGTCGCCAGCTTGACTGGAACTTCGACACCTGGACGAAGCCCACCAATATCCGCAAAGAGCGCAAGCTCTCAGACGATCCCACGCCCGTTGATGCTCCTGCGGTAAATCCCGCCAATGCCGGGCACATCCAGCGCTACATCCAGCGTATCGCCGAGGTCGAGGCCGAGCGAGTCGCGAACAAAGCCAAGGGCCAGCTCTCCGAGATCGAAGCAAAGCTCGAGTTCCAGGCGCTCGTGGTGCAGTTTTTCCTCCAGCGCCGCTTCGAGCACGTCGTCATGGCGACACGCTTTTACACCGAGTTTTTCAAAGACGGCGCCGGCAAGCTGGAGTTCGAAGAGGGTTCCGAGGTCGAGCAGTCCTTTAGCAAAACGATAGGATTCAATCCTACTATTTCCACTCTCGACGCGTTTGCCAACGAGGCCATCCGCGACGTCGGGCAGTCGGTCGAGTCCTTCGGCTTCCTTCTTGATCAAGGCGAGATCGATGGGGCGATGCGCCAGTTGCAGCAGGCCTTCGTCACGGGGGAGCACCTCCCCCCGGTTCAGGGCGTGCCCCGCGAACGCAAGCGCATGGTCCAGAGCTACGCGCAGAACTCCTTCCAGCTCGTCAATGCGATCGAGGTGAAGGACTACACCCTCGCCGAGAAGCTCGTCACGGAGATGAAGACCCAGGCGGGGGATTTCGATCACTCCAAGCCGACCGCCGCGATCGAGACCGCGAAGTTGAGCAGCAGCATGCGCATCCGCACGGCGAAGAACGCGGCTCTGCAGGGCGACAACGATGCCTACGAGACCAACATCCTCGCCGCCGCCCAGATCTGGCCGACCAATCCGATGTTGCAAGAGCAGTTCAACCTCATCGCCGACTCGGCCGATGTGCAGCAGCAGGCCAA
>JBDNIL010000354.1:0-20975 GCA_041688355.1 Verrucomicrobiales bacterium
ACCGCTCAAGATCACGGGTCGGCCGAAGTTGACCCCGATCCAGTACGATTCCCCCGTCGCCAGCGCCCAGATCAAAAGTGCGATCATGCTCGCCGCCCTCGCCGCCGAGGGGAAATCCACGGTGACGGAACCCTATCCCTCGCGAGATCACACTGAGCGGATGCTCAACTACCTGCTCGTGAAGAATATCCGTGAGGGCAAGACCGTCTCCATCTGGGGCGGTCAGACTCCCGAATCGCGCGACATTCAGGTTCCCGGCGACATCTCCAGCGCCGCCTTTTGGATCGTCGCGGCTGCCGCGCGCAAGGGGGCGCGACTCCTCATTAATAACGTAGGGCTCAACCCTACCCGGATCGGCATCCTCAGCGTCATGATCCGGATGGGAGCGAAGATCACCGAGCGGGTCGATGAATCCGGCTGCGAACCGATGGGCTCGATCGAGGTCATCGGAGACGGCCTTGTCGCCACCGAGATCGGCGGAGCCGAGATCCCGACTCTGATCGACGAGATCCCCGTCCTCGCGGTCGCCGCCGCCCTCGCGGAAGGCAAAACGGTCATCAAAGACGCGCAGGAGCTCCGGGTCAAAGAGAGCGACCGTATCTCTGCCGTCGCCGAGAATCTCCGCCGCATGGGCGTCACCGTCGATGAATTCGCCGACGGCATGGAGATCACCGGAGGCGCGACCCTCAAGGGGGCCGAGATCAACTCCCTCGGCGACCACCGCATCGCGATGGCCTTTGCCATCGCCGGACTCTTTGCCGAAGGTGAGACGGTCATCAAGGGCGTCGAGTGCATCGAGACCTCCTACCCCGGATTCATCCGCGAGCTCGAGCAACTCCAGGCCATGAGCCGCTGATCGGCGGAAAAGTCATTGCCAATCAAAAAACGAACATCCGAGTGATGAGAACTCGACAGTGAGGCTCTGAAAACCTATAATCGCGCCGTGCAAGAGTACGCTTACATTCACGACGAGGATGACATCCCGGCCCCGCTCCTGGAGGTGCCTTTCCTCGAAGCCTTTACCAAAGAGCATCTCGATCAGGTGCTCCACGCCGCCGCTTTCATCGAATGCGATCCGGGAGACATCATTATCGCGGAAGGGGACGCAGCGTCCCGCATCTTCATTTTGCTCGCTGGCGAGGTCGCGGTGGTCAAGGGAGGAGAGCAGCTCGTGACGATGAATCAGTCGGGTGACATCTTCGGCGAACTCGCCGCGCTCAAGGACGAGGTGCGATCCGCCTCGGTTGTTGCGGTCAAAAATGCGTTCTGTCTCGCGGTGGATCAGAAATTCCTGCAGCACATTCTCCCGAAAAAGGACAATGCCCCCTTTTACGCCTGCCTTTACGAATTCATCGCAAAGCTGACGACAAAGCGGCTCAAGGCGACGTCCCAGTATCTCGCGAAGGTGGATCTGGAGCTGCGCGAGTTGAAGGCTCAGCTCGCGGCGAAGGTATAGCCCAGCGGGGTCAGTCGGCTTTCGCGGCGGCGATAGCGTCTTGTGCCTGGGTCGTCGGGTTTGCCTTGAGATCCCGCCAGATGATTTTCCCATCCTTGATGAGGAAGCTCTGGCGTGAGGCGAAGCCCCTCTCATTGGCGGGTACGCCGAAGGCGGCGATCACCTCCCCTGCTTTGTCGGCGAGGAGGGTGAACGGGAGATCGAATTTCTCCGCAAAGGCGAGTTGGACCTCCGGTGTGTCGGAGGAGACACCGAAGACTTTGATGCCTGCCTTTTTGACGTCTTCAAAGGCGTCGCGGAGGTTGCAGGCCTGCTTGGTGCAGCCGGGCGTGTCGGCCTTGGGGTAAAAGTAGACGAGGCTGATGCCCTCGCCCAGCTCCTTGCCGAGATCGACCGGGTTGCCTTTTTGGTCAAGGGTCTTCACGGTCGGGGCATCGGCGCCCACCTCGAGGGGAGTGGCGTTGGAAACGACGGGGAAAAAGAGACTGAGGGCAGCGAGGGGGAGTAGGAAACGGAGTTTTTGCATGAGACTACAATGAATAGTGACCCTCGCGAAACGCAAGGGCGTGGATCAGGGGCCGGGGCGATCCCGGGGGCGATTCTGAACGGACCAGGAGACTCGCTACTCCGCGAGTTTGGTCTTTTTCATATCCTTCCGCTCGACGTATCCGTCGCTGAAGAGGAACTTGAGGTCGTCCATCTCAAGATTGCGGGTAAAGCCCTCTTCGCCGAGGACGCTGGTCATCATCTCGCTCTTTTGCTGCTGCAGGATGCGGATCTTTTCCTCGACGCTGTCGCGCATGAGGAGACGATAGGCGTTCACTTTGCTCTCCTGCCCGATACGGTGGCATCGGTCAATGGCCTGATTTTCCACGGCGGGGTTCCACCACGGATCATAGAGGATGACGTAGCTGGCGGAGGTCAGGTTGAGACCGCTGCCGCCCGCTTTGAGCGAGAGGAGGAAGACCTTGGGCTCTTTCGTCTCCTGGAAGTCGCTGATCACTTCGTGACGGTTTTTTGTCTGCCCGGTGAGGTAGCTGTAGGGACGTTCGCGGTCTTCCAGCTCTTCTTTGATGATGTCCAGCATCGAGACGAACTGGCTGAAGACGAGGACTTTGTGGCCTTCTTCGTGGAGCTGGTCGAGCAGGTAGAAAAGGGCGTTCAGCTTTGCGCTCTCCTCGTAGCGGTGCTTCGCATCGATGAGGCCGGGGTGACAGCAGATCTGGCGCAGACGCATGAGCCCCTGCAGAATGACGAAGCTGTTCTTGCGCAAGCTGTCATCGTTCTCGATCCCGAGCAGCACTTTCTGGATGCGCTCGAGTTCGGCGCGGTAGAGTTGCTGCTGCACGGTCTCCATTTCGCTGAAGACGTCTTCTTCGATCTTCGGCGGCAGGTCGAGGGCGACTTCGCCCTTGGTTCGGCGCAGAAGGAACGGGCGTAGCCTGGCGGTGAGGCGGCTCTGGGACTGCCCGTCCTTGCGTTTGTCGAAGTTGTCCCGAAAGTACTTTCGATCGCCGAGAATGCCCGGCATCGCAAAGCCCATGAGACTCCAGACGTCGAGGAGACGATTCTCGATCGGCGTACCGGTAAGGACGAGGCGGTTCTGACTCTCGAGAGCGCGGGCCGATTTGGCGGCTTTGGAATCGGGATTCTTGATCTGCTGACCCTCGTCGAGAATGATCCCGAGCCATTTGATCGACTTGATCTCGTCGGCGCAGGTGCGCAACTGGCTGTAGTTGATGACGAGCAGGTCGATGTCTTTACCGAGGCGATCCACTTCGAGCTCGACCTTGTTGCGGAGCACCTGGACACGAATCGAGGGAGAGGCCTTCTTGACCTCATCGCCCCACACGTCGAGGACGGATTTCGGACAGACGACGAGACTGGGCGCGGCACCGTCGCCGGCTTGTTCGCGCAGCCAGAGCAGCCAGGTGAGCGTCTGGATCGTCTTCCCTAGACCCATGTCGTCGGCGAGGATGCCGCCGAACTGGTTCGTCGAGAGGTAGGCGAGGAAGTGGAAACCCTCGATCTGGTAGGGCCGCAGGTTGACGTTGAGTCCGGGCGGGATCTCGGGGCGAACCTGAAGCTTGAGATTCTTCGCGCGATCGGTGATGCGCTCCCACGCTTTTGCATCGAAGACTTCGCGCGCGGCCGGTTCGGCCAGCTGCAGGGCGTGGAGGCGGTGGATCTCTCCGGTGAGGTCGAAGGGATCGAGACCGATCTTCGACACCGCCATCTGCTGCTCTTCGCTGAGATTCATCTTCAGGCGCAACCATCCGCCGCGCTCCATGCGGACAAACTGGCCGCGGGCCTGGACGAGGGAGCGGATTTCCTCCTGGGAGAGGTCCATGCCGTCTACCTTGACGACCACCTTGAGGTCGAACCAGTCGATCTCTTCGTCGACCACTTCGAAGGAGACCTGAGCCTCGATCGGGTCGGCATCGAGCGTGGCAAGTTCTTTGTCCGCGCGGATCTCGATCTCGGCCGGGAGTGACTCGAGCCACTCGGCGTATTTTTCGGGAAAATTCTTTGTCACGCGGGCGCGGTAGCAGCCGAGGTTGCCGTCGAAGGTCGGCTGCATCGGGGCGATGAACCGGCCGACGCGACGCTGCAGGTTGCGATCATAGCGATAGAGGATCTCGGCCTCGCTCTTTTGCTGCGTGATCACTTCCCAGCCTTCCCGGCCCAGAATCTCCTCGCGAGTGCCCTCGCTGTTCGCGGCCATGATTTTCATGATCATGTGCTCGCTCGAGGCACCGGTGGCGCTGGACGAAATGCTGAGGTCGAAAATGATGCGGAGCTCTTCCTCTTTGATCTTCTTTTCCAGTGCCTCGGGGATCGCCGCATTGAGGCGATAGAGGAAGGCAACACCCGACTCGCTCTCGATGACGCTGCGGGGAATGATGACGCGGGGATCGATGAGGGTCTCGGCCTTGACCCAGTGCTCGGGCCCCCGGAAGACCCACTCGTCGCTCATGTAGAGGGACTCGTCGCCGGGGAGGAGGCGCACGGTGTGCGAGACGTCGCGGTCCTCTCCGGTGAGAAGTTGCAGCTCGTAGTCGTCGCTCCCCATGGAGTCGGGACGGCAGGTCCAGTGGAGCGGCTTTTCCGCAATGCGGAAAGGGATCTCGTCGAGATTGACGATCAACCCCTCGAGTTCGGGCTGGTGGAAAAGGCGATTGAGAAAGCGGCAGTTCTCGATTTTGTCGAGGATGAGACCGCCGTCGCTGGACTCATCTTTCGCGGCCGCATGGATGAATTTGCTCCAGAGGATCTCCGAGGGACCGGTCATGCGGAGGCCGCCATTGGTGTATCGTTCTTCGAGACGGGTGAATTGCTCCTGATCGGTGATGCGCTCGAAGGCGCCGGTTTCCCCACTACGGACCATGAGACGGGCCTCGCGGGTGCTGATGCGCAGGTGGAACTCGACGAGCTCGATGGGCTCTTCTGCCGGGCGCTTTTCGAAGACCTCGACCTGGTAGCGCCACTCGCTCTCTTCGCGGCGTTTCTCCCAGGCCTCCATGCGCTCGCGGGTCCACTCGCGATCTGTGATCACTTCGAGAAAGTCGGGGAAGTCGAAGTTCCCTTTTTCAAAGGCGTGGGAAACGTAGTTCCAGAACTCGATGATATCGTTTGGCGGCGTCGGCCAGAGGACGAGCGGCTCAAAAGTATCGACCGGCCAGCGGGGGTTGAGGCGGACGAGGTCAGAGTCGAAGATCTCGCGCTCGAGTTCGAAGCGACGATAGCGGCGCTCGATCTTGCCGAGGTATTCGTCTTCTTCGCCGGTCAGTCCGCGACTGAGTTTGTCCTCGATCACTTCGGTGAGGGTCTTTTGCCCAATCTCGTTGGGTGCTTCGGGGAGCTCTCCCTTGCGGGCGACTTTCTCAAGCATCGTCGCGTAGAGGGCGGCGCGGCCGGAGTCACTCTTTTCATCGGCTTCGCCGACCCATTCATTCCCTTGCAGTTGGATGCGGGTGCGGCAGGACCAGTCCTCATCCTCGATGCGCCCCTGAATGAGGAGGTGATTGCCGAAAATCTGCGTCACGGCCCCTTCGTCGTGAAGGCGTTGGCCTTCTTTCTTTTCGTCATGCGAGAATGAATTGAGGAAGTCGAGCGTCGCGCGATCTACGTTCATAAAGGAAATAAAGAGGAAAAAGGAGAGTGAAAAACGGCAGGCAATAAGTGCTGCCAACAGATCGGAAGGAGGGAGGGAGTCGTGCCGGCCCGTGAGACGGTCAGCCGGAAACGAGGGCGGGTAACGTGGCCCAGTCTTCCCCAAGCGTCAACCATCCGCAGTACGGCAATCGCAAACGGAGAGGATAATTCCCCCCGACAAAAACGAGAAAGCCCCCCATGGTGAGCGCCAGAGGAGGCTTTTACAGCGACGGCGGGCAATATCTGCCGAGAACAGAGCTCTCGCCGACTGCCCCCCGCAGACCGGACGCGAATCAGAGACGGCGGTAGTGCTGCAGCATCACCTGCTCGTTGAGCTTCAGGTGAGCTTCCACGTTGTTGAGGACGGCCGGGTCTGCTTCGAAATGGTACTGCACGTAGAAGCCGTGCTTCTGCTTGGCGTTGTTCGGGAAGACGAATTCCTTGCGACCGAGTCGCTCGATCTTGTCAAGTTTGGCTCCGTGTGACTCGAGTTCTTTGGAGATTTTACCCACCATTTCATCGATGCCTTCGTCCTGGCCCTGGAGTTTGAGGATGTAGATCCCTTCGTATTTGCGTTTCATGAGCTGTAGCTTGTTGTTCAATCCGACGTTTTTCCGGTCCGCTGTGCGCGTTAGATTAGCCCCGCCGATTGAACCGATTCATCGCCGTTTCTAATCCTGCGGAAAGCGTACAATTTACTCCATCTACGGCAATCGCTAGGACTTTTTGCATTTCGAGCCATTCTTCATCGGTGAAACGGCCTAAAACGTGGTCGGTGAGCGGCCCATTTTCGTCCCGGGCACCTATACCAATGCGGAGGCGGGGGAACTCGTCCGTGCCGAGATATTCGAGCAGCGATTTGATCCCGTTGTGCCCGCCGGCCGAGCCGTTCGCCCGGAAACGCAGGCTGCCTGGGGGGAGCGAGACATCGTCGTAGACGATGAGGATCTGGTCGGGGCGCAGGGCGGAGTCGCGCATCAGTCGGGCGACCGCGTTGCCGCTGAGGTTCATGAAAGTGAGGGGCTTGGCAAAGATGAGATCCCGCCCGGCGCTCGCGATTTTAGAGCGGAATTTGTGTTCTTTCGACCATTTCAGGCCGCGCTCGGCCGCGAGCAGGTCGATCAGTTCAAAGCCGATGTTGTGGCGGGTCTTTTCGTATTCCGGCCCGGGATTGCCCAGGCCCACGACGAGGCGGATGCCCTGCGGCATACCCGGTTTTTCCGGTTCAGGTCGGGAGAGAAGACGATCAAAAATGCTCACGCGGGAGTAAAAGCGATGCGGCGGCGATGTGCAACGCTGCCCTTGTGTAGACCGGGGCTTTTAATTTCTCGAAATTCGTGCAAGACGGGTTCACTCTTCTCTCTACGAGAAACAGGCTTCTCCCCCTCGTCGTCGTGTTGACGGCCGCGTGCTCCCTCCCGGCCCGCTCCAGTGAGGTCATCTTGCGGGTGCACCAGCCGGGCGTGCCGGAGTGGACGTATCCCGTCGCGATCTCGGCTGACGGCGACAAGATACTTTTTACCTCGGACGACACCGCGCTCACTCCCGGCGGCGGCCCCAACCCCTCTATCAGCACGATCGGAGCGCCGGAACAAACACCCTCAGCGATGTCGATCAAATGGGGAATCCCGCTTCCGTCTTCGATCCATCGAGGGCAAAGATGTCGGACAACGGCCGATTTGTCGTATTTGTGTCCGACGATGCCGACTTGGTCCTTGGTGACACGAACAACAGATTTGATCTCTTCCTACGAGCCTGCGCACCGAGAGCGGGGATGAGCCCTCCGTGGGGATTTTCGAAAAGGCCTCCGCCGCTGCCGCCGCCGTCGTTAAGGCTACTCTCACCGCGAAATACACGGCCCAGGCCGCAACTCTGAAAAAGCAGATCAAGGCGTCCAAAAAGAAAGGGGCGAAGGCGAAGGCTAAAAAGCTCCTGAAAAAGCTGAAAGCGCTCAACGCGAAGATCCTCGCTCTTTGAACGTTTGTCGGACTTATCCCGTCCCGAGCGGGGTATGACATGCAAATCGGTGGCGGTGGCGGGACTTGTGGTTTAGCCTTGGCGCCCTCGAATTTGATGAGTGAAATCGGCCAGATTGAAACCCAGTTCCAGACCATTGCGACTCCGGAGCATCCTTTTGTGTTCCGCTGCGGAGCCAGCCTCGACCATGTCGAACTCGCCTACGAGACCTACGGCGCGCTGAACGAGACCCGGTCCAACGCGATCCTGCTTTTCCACGCCTTCTCCGGGAGCCAGCATGCCGCCGGCTACAATCCGGGGGTGAAGGGCAATGCCTTCTGGACCCGCGAGTGCGAGGACGGCTGGTGGAATCTCTTCATCGGGCCGGGGAAAGCGCTCGACACGAATCAGTATTTCATCGTCTGCGCCAATTATGTGGGCGGCTGCTACGGATCGACCGGCCCCGCGAGCCTCAATCCCGCCACGGGGAAGCGATACGGCTCCACTTTCCCGAACATCACGGTGAACGACATCGTCCGCAGTCAGGCCCTGCTGCTCGATGCGCTCGGGATCGGGCAACTCCTCGCAGTGGTGGGCCCCTCGACCGGCGGGCTCAGTTGCGTCACCTTTGCGACCCTCTATCCGGAGCGGGTCCGGCTCATCGTTCCGCTCGCGACCGGGGTGAAAACGACGGTGCTCAACCGTATCATCCTGCTCGAGCAGATCCTCGCGATCGAGAACGACCCGCGCTTCCAGTCCGGCGAGTATTACGAGAGCGGCGCTCCCGAGACCGGGCTCGCCCTCGCCCGCATGATCAGTCACAAGACCTTTGTCCATCTCGACGCGATCGAGCGGCGTGCCAGCAAGGACGTCGTCCAACCGGGCGACCGATTCTCGTGGTACCAGGCCCACGACCACGTCGAGAGCTACATGCTCCATCAGGGAAAAAAGTTCACTGATCGCTTCGATGCCAACACCTACCTGCGCATCTGTGAGATGTGGAGCCGCTACGACCCCGTGATCGAGGCGGGGGCCGACGACGCCGACGAACTTTTCGCCCGCTCGCGCGAGGCGGGGCACCAGTATCTGATCTTCAGCATCGACGAGGACTACTGTTTTTACCCAGAAGAGCAGGCCGCCCTCGTCGAAAAGCTGCGCGGCGCCGAGGTTCCCCACCTCTTTCTCACGGTCCACTCGGAGAAAGGCCACGACTCTTTTCTCCTCGAGCCCGAACTCTACAGCCCGCACATTCAGGTGATGCTGCGGAACGCGAGCGAGACCGTGGTGGAGGGGTAAACGAGCAACCTAACAAAAAAAATCAGGACCTACTGAGTCGCCGGTTGATAAATCCGGGGCCTGTCCTACGCTCGCCCCATGGTCCGACACAACGTATATTTCTGGCTCGATCCGTCTCTCACCGACGAGCAAAAAACCTCCTTCGAAGGGGGGCTGCGCGCGCTTTTTGTGATCGATGTGGTCGCTCGCGGCAGCTTCGGCAAAGCCGCCGCGACGCCGGTGCGGCCCGTGACGCAGAACTCGTTTGACTACGCCCTCGTCCTCGAGTTCGACTCCGTCGAGCAGCACGATGCCTATCAGGTCCACCCCGACCACGACGTCTTCGTGAAGCAGTTCAGTGCCTCGTTCAAAGAGGTCCGGATATTCGACACGCAATTTTGACCCGGCGCGTTTTTTCGCTTAGACATTTTCCATCAGACTCGCACATTACGGAAACGACGACATGTATCTGGAAATACTCAACTCATCGAAGGACAATCTGGACTACGAGTTCCACGGAGATCCTTCAGACACCTCGCTGCTGGCGATCATCGGTCATGGAGTGACCGGCAACAAGGATCGTCCCTGGGCGATCGGTCTGGCCGAAGCCCTCGAAAAAGCGGGGTTCAATACTCTGCGTTTTTCCTTCTCAGGGAACGGCAAATCGGGCGGCAAGTTCGAAGACTGCACCGTCTCGAAAGAGGTGAAAGACTTGAAAGCCGTCGTCGATTCCGCCGAGGAAGAAGGCTACCACCGCGTCTGCTACATCGGGCACAGCATGGGCGCTGCCGTCGGGGTGCTCGCCGCCGCGAAGGATGAGCGCATCGAGCTGCTCGTCTCCCTTGCCGGCATGGGCAACACCAAAGAATTCGTCGAGCGCGAGTTCGGCGACCAGAAGCCGGGCAAGGGATGCATGTGGGACGACAAAGAGTGCCCCCTCTCGCAGGCCTTCGTCGATGACATGAACAAAATCGACAATGTCTTCGCCAAGACCGAGAAGATCGAAGTCCCCTGGCTCATCCTCCACGGCGATGCCGACGACGTCGTCCCGGTCGAGGAAGGGCAGAAGATGTATGCGAGCGCCTACGAGCCGAAGGAAATCGTCATCCTCCCCGGGGTCGATCACGTCTTCAGCGGCGACGGGCTCGGTCAGATGACGGAAGCCGTCGTCTCCTGGCTCAAGGGATATCACATTTGATGTCCCCGTCCGGCGGTTCCGGCTTTGACGTCCTCGGACTGGGGATGTCGATTCTGGACACGATCCAGGTCGTCGGGGATTTTCCCGTTGGTGCCGGTGTCACCCGCGTCCTTCGTTCGGCGATCATGGGTGGCGGTCCCGTGCCTACCGCCCTCTGTGCCGCCTCCCGACTCGGGGCGAAAGCGGCCATTCTCGACCGCATCGGCGATGACTGGCGCGGGGAGCGGATTCGGGCGGATTACGCACGATTCGGGGTGGACACCACCTTTCTCATCGGAGAACCGGACCGGAGCACTTCTCTCGGCACCGTGCTCGTAAGGCAAAGCGATGGCGAGAGACACCTGCTTTTTGAAGAGGGCGACTTCACCCCGCTGACAACTGCTGAGTTGCCGCATGACGCCCTCGCCGCCTGCCGCATTCTTCATCTCAATGGACGCCATTGGCCCGCCTGCATCGACGCAGCCCGCTCCGTCCGTGAGCGCGGGGGACTCGTCTCCTTCGATGGTGGCGCCCATCGATTCGATGCAAAACACCTTGAGCTGCTGCCATGCATCGACATCCTCATCGTCGCGGCGGACTACGCCTCGCGTCTCGCCGGCACCACCTCCCGCGAGGATCAGCTTGAGGCGCTCGCCCAATGGGGCGCGGAAATCGTCGGGATCACCGACGGCGCAGCGGGGAGCTGGTTTCTGACCCGGGATGGTCAAGGTTTTCACCAGCCAGCCTTCCCCGTGGACAAGGTGATCGACACGACAGGATGTGGCGATGTGTTTCACGGCGCTTTTCTTTTTGCCCTTCTTCGGGGGGATCCCCCTCGCGATGCTTCCCGCCTGGCGAGTGCGACTGCGGCGATCAGCGCCGGGGGGCTCGGCGGCAGGGGGCGCCTCCCCGGGCTCGACGAGGTCGGGGCGATGCTGAATCTTCCCGTAGCGCAGGCGGCCGATCACGTGTAGGTTCCCCGCTTGGAACGGGCCGGAGATGATCGCTGTTTCCCTCGGGATTCAGAGGAAAGTCCGGACACCGCACGGCAGCATGCCCGGTGAAAGCCGGGGCACTCCATCGTAATGGCGGGGTGACGGAAAGTGTCGCAGAAAATATACCGCCCTCCGTAGCTCTCTGAGCGACGGGGGGTAAGGGTGAAATGGCGAGGTAAGAGCTCACCGCCCCGAGGGCAACCGAGGGGGCACGATAAACCCCATGCGGTGCAAGACATAACAGGGCAAACGGACAGCCGGTCCGGTTTTGCGGTTTCGGCCGCGATATGTGTCCGGGTATTAGTCGCACCCCGCTTCGGCGGGGAGGGGATTTCTCTCAGGAGAGGTCCGCTAGATAAATGATCGTCCACCCGGTTCGACTACGGACCGGGTGAACAGAATCCGGCTTACGGTGGCCCGTTCCAAACCTCTTTCCCCCCTTCGCGGGGGGCAATAGGCTGATCGTCAGGACCTGACAGGATGGGGTGATGGTGGTAACCCTGTTAGCTTGCGTGCTTTGGAAAGTGGCGCGTCTATGGCCTGTTGGCGTGCTTGCGAAAGCGGGTCGCGTGTCCGAAGGAGGGGAAACACGGATGCAAAAAGACGATACGGCGGGCGTTACCTTCCACGGGGGAGGGCTGAGGGATATGCGGTTTTGGCCTCTGCCAATGCTCCTTCTCGTCCTTGCCCTGATCGTTTTTCCGTCTTGCTCGCCGCAGTTGTATCATGCCCGGGCGGATCGCGAGGTCTATTCGGTCCTGGCCGAGAAAACTCCCGAGGTCGATAATGTCGGACCTGACGACGTCTTCCTTGCCGAGGAGCCGACCATTGACCTGACAAATCTGAAAGCGGCGAGCGGCAGGAGTGGCGAATTTCTAGGCGACGCCGCCCAGCTGGAGCGGGTCGCGAAGGAGATGAGTCTGAACGAGGCCGTCGGCACCGCCATCGTGCATGGGCGCTCCTACCTGAGTGCGCGGGAGCAGCTCTTTCTCTCCGCACTGGATCTCACGCTGGCGCGCTTCCGCCTCGCCCCCGTCTTCGGAGCGGGGGGATCTGCCACCCGCGCGACCGATTCCCGTCAGGCCGAACTTGAGGCCGGTATGACCGAGCTGGTCTCCACCAATACTTTTTCCCAGACGAGGTCGGTCGGTTTCAATTGGCTTTACAAAACCGGCGCGAGACTATCGGCTGACTTTACGCAGGACTTTCTCCGCATCATGACGGGGAATCGTTCGCTCAATGACTCCGATCTCGCCGTCTCACTGGTGCAGCCTTTCTTGCAAGGGGGCGGCACTGCCGTGACGCTGGAGGCCCTGACGCAGGAGGAGCGGAACCTGCTCTACGACCTGCGTGACTTCGCCGATTTCCGGCGCGCCTTCGTTGTCGAGGTGGTGAGTGATTACTACGGCGTCCTCCGCGCCCGCGACCGGGTTCACAACAGCTACGTGGCCTATCGCGGCTTTGTGAAAAACGTCGAGCGCGAAGAGGCTCTCGCCGATGAGAACCGCCGCACGCAGAACCAGCTCGCCCGTCTCCGCCAGGCCAAGCTGCAGTCCGAAAGTCGATGGGTCGACTCGCTGCGCGTGTATCTGAGCGTGCTCGATGAATTCAAAATCTCCATCGGCGTGCCGGTGGACAGCAATCTCGTCCTCGATGAGAGAGAACTCGATCGGCTCGTGATCAAAGAGCCTTCGATAACGAAAGAGCAATCCGTCGAGATCGCGATGGTTTCCCGTCCCGACCTCATCACCGCGAGCGATCTTGTCGATGATGCCCTGCGACAGGTCAAGGTGGCGGAAAACGGTCTGCTTCCCGGGCTCGATGTCTCCCTCGACTACCAGTCGGTGAGCGATCCGGGGGATTCCACCCCGGCGATCAACTGGGACCGCCGGCGGTGGTCGAGCTCCGTCGATCTCGACCTGCCGATCGATCGCAAGGCTGAGCGCAATATCTACCGGGCCACCCTCGTCCAGGTGGAGCGGGCCAAACGGGCGCGCGATCTCACCTTTGATCGTGCCCGTCTCGAGATCTACGATTCGTGGCGTGCCCTCGGGCAGGAAAAGCAGAACTTCAAGATCGCGGAGGAAGGGGTCGCCCTCGCCTCGCGTCGTCTCGAAGAGCAGATCCTCCTCGCCGACCTCGGTCGCGGCCAGGCCCTGGACCTCGTCGATGCGCAGGAAGATCTCGTCGATGCACAGAATCAGCGTACCGCAACCGTGGTGAATCATACCTTAGCGCGGTTGCGCCTTTGGAGAGACATGGGGATCCTGTATATTAACGAGGACGGGTCGTGGGAGGAGAAACTCAAACGAGAATCTCTTTGACCCCGTTTTAGCTTTATGAAAAAGAGGATCATAGCTGGGGTAACAGTGGCGGCTGCGGTCGCGATTTTCCTGGGATTGAGAGGGGGCGGTAAGGGCGATTCGGCTGAGAAAGACATGCCCGTAGCCGATGCCCAGAAGGGCGATCTCGTCATCGACGTTCTCGAGGGCGGCAACATCCAGGCTCTCAACTTCCTCGAGTTCCGCAACGACGTGAAGTTGCCAGGTGGCGTGAAAATCCTCGAGATCATCGACGAAGGTTATTACGTGACAGAGGAGGATGTGAAGAAAGGCAAAGTCCTCGTGCGCCTCGACCAGTCCGAGCTCGAAGAAGCTATCGTCGATCACGACGTGCAGTTCCAGCAGACCGAATCGGCCTATGCCGAGGCGAAGCAGAGCATCGAGATACAGGAGAGTGAGGCCCTCAGCGACATCAAGCTGGAGCGTCAGACGCTGCGTTTCGCGCTGCTCGATTTCCAGAAATTCGTCGGCGCGCAGGCGGCCCAGTCCACTTTAAAAAAACTCGGCCTGCCCTTCGACAACGATTCCCTCGCGGCCTACGAGAAGGAGGCAACCACGCTCATCGTCAATGCCTTCGACACGCGCAAACTCGCCGATGACGTGACCGACGACACCCACGTGACGAACTTCGCCCTCGAAAGCGACGACAGTCTCGCGGCGAACGTGAACTTCGGCTCTTTCCTAAAGGACGAGCTTCTCGGCGATGGTGAGGCCGAGCAGACAATACGCCGCATGCGCGATGAGGCGCTCGTGGCCTCGTCCGAACTCGCCGTGGTCGAGGAATCGGTCGAGGGAGCAAAACGTCTCCACCTGCGCGAATTCATCACCAAGCAGACCCTCGAGAATGAAATGGTCGGTCTCGACAAGGCGCGCCTCGCCCTGCAACGAACCGAGACCGAGCTGGAGCTCTTTCGTGACTACGAGTTCCCTAAAGAAGCTGAGAAGATGCTCTCGGTTTACGAAGAGGCGCTCCTCGCCCTGATCCGCTCCAAGCGTGAGAAGATGGCGCAGATGTCGCAGATCTACGCCAAATTCCGCTCTGCGAAGCGCCGCTACGAGCTTGAGCTGAAGAAGCGCGAGAACCTTGAGGAACAACTCGCGAGCTGCATCATCACGGCGAAGCTTCCCGGGCTCGTCGCCTATGGCGGGGCCGATGACAACTACTACACCTCGCGCTACTACGACGGGATCTCCTCGGGCGCGACGCTCAAGAATGGCCAGCCCATCATTACCATTCCTGACATGTCGAAGCTGGGCGTGGAGGTGAATATCCACGAGTCCCACATCAAGAAAATCGAGCTCGGTCAGAAGGTCTATATCACCGCCGAATCCGTGCCTGACAAAACACTAGTGGGCCGGATCTCGAAAGTGGCCGTCCTCCCCGACTCGAACGCTTCGCGATACAATCCGTCGCTCAAGGTCTACCCCGCGACCGTCGAGATCGAGGGCACGCACGAATTTCTCAAGCCGGGCATGAGCGCCAAAGTCGAGATCATCGTCGACGAGCTCGAGGATGTCACCTACGTGCCCGTGCAGGCGGTCTTTGTGGAGAACAGCGAGCGCTTCGTCTTTCTCAAGACGCTTGGCGGTTACAAGCGTCAGACGGTGCGGATCGGTGCCTACAACAATGACTTCATCGAACTGCGGGAAGGCATCGAAGAGGGCGACGAGGTGTTTTTGAAGATGCCCGACAGCTACGAGCCGGCCAAAGCGCAGAACTCCCGAATCGCCCGTGACGCCGGTGAGCGAAAGATCGAAGGTGCCAAGGCGGACAAGACTGCCTCGGCCCTGGGCGAAGAGGAGGAAGCAGTCACGTCTGACGAGAAAGCCTGAGCTTCCCCGGGACTGACTTCTTTACCCCCATGGCCCCAGAGTCTGTTCCCGAACCGGTCATCGAACTCAGGGGTGTTGAGAAGCACTACCAGATGGGCGATACCCTCGTGAAGGCGCTGCATGGGGTCAATCTCAAGATCTTGCCGGGTGATTACATTTCCATCCTCGGGCCATCGGGTTGTGGCAAATCGACGATGCTGAACATCCTCGGCTGCCTCGACCAGCCGACCGTGGGCCAGTATTTTCTGAGCGGGCAGGATGTTTCTAAACTCTCGGACGACGATCTTTCGCAGGTCCGAGGAAAGCGGCTCGGGTTCATCTTTCAAAGCTACAATCTCATCCAGCAACTCACTGTCGTGGAGAACATCGAAGTTCCCCTCTACTACCAGGGTGTCCCCGAAAAAGACAGTCGCGAGATCGCCGTGGGACTCGCTCGCAAGGTCGGTCTCGGGACACGGCTCGATCACCGCCCCACCGAACTCTCGGGTGGACAGCAGCAGCGCGTCGCGATCGCCCGGGCTCTCGCCAATGATCCCGCCGTGATCCTCGCGGATGAAGCCACCGGCAATCTCGACTCGAAATCCGGGGGCGACATTCTCGAGATCTTCGACGAGCTCAATGCCGACGGCAAGACCCTCATCCTCATCACCCACGACGAGGGCATGGCGATGCGCACCTCGCGCACGATCAGGCTCAAGGACGGCGAGGTCGCCTACGACAGCTACACGGGACGCTACAAGGAAAGGCGGCTCTCGTGAATGCTCCCGTAATCATTCAGGAGTTCTCCCTCTTCCGGCTGAAGCGATCCATCATCCTCGGCGTGAAGAGTCTCTGGATGCACAAGTTGCGCTCGCTCCTCACCGCAATGGGAATCGTCTTCGGGGTCTGCTCTGTCATCGCGATGCTCGCGATCGGGGAAGGGGCGAGCTATGAAGCCCAGCAGCAGATCAAAGATCTAGGAAGCCAGAACATCATCCTCGAATCCGTCAAGCCAACTAACAAAACCACCGCAGGCGAGCAGGAGCGCTCCCTCATCCTCGAGTACGGGTTGACCTACAATGATATTTCCCAGATCCGCGCGACCGTTCCCGGAGTACTCGTGGCGATCCCCTCCCGCGAGGTGAAGGACTTCATCTGGAACGAGGCGCAGAATGTCGATGGTGCGGCCGTGGGAACGGTCTCGTGGTTCCCCGAGATGCGGAACCGCAAAGTCATTCGGGGTCGCTTCTTCACCGAGCTGGAGATGTCGATGCGCACTCCCGTCTGCGTGCTCTCGAAAAGCCTTGCTAGGCAACTCTTCCCGCTTTCGGAACCCATCGGGGACACCGTCCGCATCCAGACGAGTTACTTCCGCGTCATCGGATTGATCGAAGACGACCCGGCCGTGGCGGCCGCGAATGACCAGAGTGAGGGCACCGGCGATAAGGGCGACGGCATGGAAATGATGATCCCTCTCACCACCCTCGAGGATCACTTTGGTGAGGTTCTCTTCAAGTATCGATCCGGGAGCTTCGAGGCCGAGAAAGTGCAGCTCCACGAGGTCACCATCCGCATTGACGAACCCGATCAGGTCATGCCCGCCTCGCTAGCGATCCGGCACCTCCTCGAGCGCAATCACAAGCAGGTCGACTACCGTATGACCGTGCCGCTCGATCTCCTGCGCCGCGCCGAGCGCACGAAGCAGATCTTCAACATCGTGCTCGGGTCGATTGCCGCGATCTCCCTCCTTGTCGGCGGCATCGGGATCATGAACATCATGCTCGCGACCGTGACCGAGCGCACCCGCGAGATCGGGATCCGCCGGGCCCTCGGGGCAAAGAAAAAGGACATCGTGATCCAGTTCCTCATCGAGACGGTGATGCTCTCGGGAGCGGGCGGCATCATCGGTGTGGCACTCGGGCTCGCCATCCCTATCATGATCACTCACTTCGCCGAGATGGTCACGATCATCGAGTTCTGGGCACCGGCTCTGGCCTTCACGATCTCGGTGTTGATCGGGGTGCTCTTCGGGATCTATCCGGCCTTCCGCGCAGCGGGGATGAATCCCGTCGAGGCGCTCCGCCACGAGTGAGGCGGGACGGGGAGAAATGAAAAACCCGGCGCGTCGAGCACCGGGTTTTTGCGAAAGAGAAGTGGAGCCAGCTCCCGATCAGACGGACGGTTTTTCCGCCGCTTTCTTTTCGGGGCGGGGACCGCCGCCCTGGCCTTCGCGCTCGCGATAGACCTTATCGAGCTCCTCCTTGCTGACGAGACCGTCGGCGTTGTCATCGGCCTTGGAGAGTTTGTCCCACATCTCCGCAGGGACTTCGGACTTGGAAAGTTTCCCGTCCTTGTCCGTGTCGAATCGTGAGAACATCGCGCCGGGACCGCCCTCGGGGCCGCCCTTTCCATCCGGCCGCCCTGGTCCGCCTTTGCCGCCCGGGCCGCCGCGCATCGCCGCCATTTCCTCTTTGCTGACGGCGCCGTCGCTGTCCTTGTCGAGTTTGCTGAGACGCTCCCACATGGCGGGGACTTCGTCTTTGCTGAGCTTGCCGTCCTTGTTCTTGTCGGCCCGTGCGAACATTTCGGGACCGCCCTTCCCTGGACCGCCTTTGCCCTCCGGTCCGCCTTTCCCCTCCGGTCCACCCTGGGGGCGTGCGGCCATCATCTCCTGAATCGTCACTTTGCCGTCACTGTCCTTGTCGAGTTTGCCGAGGCGTTCCCAGCGTTCGCCGGCCTCTTCTTTGGAAATCGCCTTGTCGGCATTTTTGTCCATCTCGCGGAAGAACGAGCCGTCGCCCTTTTCGCCCTTTCCGCCCGGTGTTCCGGGACCGCCGGGCCCCTTGCCTTTGCCAGCCGGGTCGGGGGCGGGTTTGTCTCCCGCACCGAGAGGCGCGATCGCGAGGGTACAGCCGAGTAGAATGATGAGTTTGGTTTTCATGGGTATCAGTTTATTCACCACATGGAACCCCCCGCTGAAGAACTGGTTTCAATTTTTGTCGGCGATTCTCCTCAGGCCCGACGTCGATTCGTGATGATGCGTTTCGCGACCTCGTCACCGATCACCCCGGCGAGGATGACCGCCCCGATCACGGCGAACTCGATATTTTGCGGGATCTCGTCGACGAGGGTGATCATGTTGCGCAACAACTGGATTAGGGCCGTGCCGATGACCACCCCGATGATCGTGCCCGAACCGCCACGCAGACTGCAACCACCCAGTACGGCGGCGGCGATGGCAAAGAGCTCGTAGAAATTCCCGAAATCGACCGGCTGGGCCGAGTTCGTGTCGAGCACGAAGAGCAATCCCCCGAGCCCGGCGAGAAGCGAGCAGATTACATAGGCTAGGATCGTCATGCGATCGGTATTGATTCCGCTGAAGCGCGCCGCCTCCTCGTTGTTCCCGAGAGCGAGGAGATAGCGCCCGTAAATCGTGCGGTTGAGGAAGACCCCCGCGAGCACCGCGACGACCGCAAGGATGAGACAGGGCACCGGCAGGCCGAAGGTATCCGTGATCGGGATCTCCCCGTTGGCGAGCCAGCGCAGATCCTTGAGTTCGCTCTGAAAACCGGCCGTCTGGTCATTGGTGAACCCGCGAGTGATGCCCCGGTAAATGAGCAGGCCGCAGAGCGTCACGACGAAGGGTTGCAGCTTCATCTTCGTGATGAGGATCCCGTGGGTGAGGCCGATCAGGAGCGAGATGACAAGCGCGAGCAGCAGCGCAAGCCAGAGTGGTTGATCCATCTGCACTGCCAGCCAGGGGAATCCCACACCGATCAGGCACACGACCGAGCCGATCGAGAGGTCGATTCCGCCGGTGATGATGACAAAAGCGACCCCGACCCCGATGATTCCGAAGAGCGCCGTCCGCCGCAGCAGATTCTCCTGATTGAAAGCAGAGAGGAAGCTCTGACGACCAGTCAGCAGGTCGCTCATCACCCAGGTGGCAAGGTAGACTACGAGGAGAAGAGTGAAGATGCCGAGAGTGCGCTTCATAGCGGGAAAATCTCAGGTTTTATCCCGCGCCGGTCGGCCTGTCAACGCTGATCGGCGGAGGGGTGGGGACGTCTTGCGGGAAATCGGACTTTGCGTTTTGGCGGGGCGAAGCCAAAGTCCCGATATGCCAGACGAAGAAACGATCTCCGAAGACTCACGCGCTGCCCTGCGCGGTTCACCGATCCCCGGCTGCATGATCCTCGGAGCGATCGTTTTTGTCTTCGGCGGGCTCATCATCCTCTACACTGTCGTCGGCAACTACCAGAACCGCGTCATCGGTGAATTCACTCAGGATACTGCGGCTGAGTTGCCCGTGCCCGCGCCTACTCCCGCAGAAGTCGGGGCGGTCAATGCGAAGCTCGCTCTCATCGCCGCCGCGGTAAAGGAGAATCGTGCCGGGCGGGTCCTCTTCACCGCCGCCGATCTCAATCTCATCATCGCGACTTTCGAGGTGGCCAAAGACTTCCGCGGCAACACCTCGGTCGAGAGCATCGGTCCCGAGGGCATTGTCGCGGCGATGGCCCAGCCCATGCGCAAAGGCATCATCAAAAAAGGCGTGCGTTATCTTAATGCCACTTTTGTCCTCGAACCCGAAGTCCGTGTCCGCACGATCGCGTTCAAGGTCAGGGACATCCGTCCCGCCGCAGGCGAGGTGCCTCCCGGCTTCGTCGACAACTACACTGCCCTCGACTTTTTCAAACTCGATCCCGAGAGTCCGGTGATGAAGGCGCACATCCAGTCTCTCGGGGCCGTCTATGGAGAAGAGGGTCAGCTCGTCGTCGAGACGAAGGTGCGTGACGACCTCGAAGAGTGAATCGCCTTGACCCGCCCGCGCCTTCCTTTACCGTTCCGGAGACCGGTTCCATCCCCTCCGGACGACCGAACGAATCCCTAACATCCACTACCTCAAAATGGCTATCTCTGTAGGCACCAACGCACCTGACTTCGAACTGACCACCATCGGCGCCGACGGCCCCGAGGTCGTCAGGCTCATGAACCTCCTCGGAGACGGCAATATTCTCCTCCTTTTTGTCCCCATGGCCTTCACCGGCGGCTGCACCAAGGAGTTCTGCTCGGTCACGAGTGAGCTCTCAGAATATGCA
This sequence comes from Verrucomicrobiales bacterium, assembly GCA_041688355.1. GTDB lineage: Bacteria > Verrucomicrobiota > Verrucomicrobiia > Verrucomicrobiales > DEV007 > Arctic95D-9. The sequence goes on from JBDNIL010000354.1 coordinate 20,268, forward strand.
GACCTCAATGCGAAGGTCTATGGAATCAGCGGTGACAACCCCTTCGCCCAGCAGAACTGGAAGGAGAAAGAAGGCATCGAGATCACCCTGCTGAGCGACTACGAGCACGACGTCGCCAAGGCCTACGACGTCGTTTACAAGAGCTTCCTCCCCGAGAAGAATCTTCACATGGGCGGCGTGCCGAAGCGCTCGGCCTTCATCGTCGACGGCGCCGGGATCGTCCAGTACTCCGAGAGCAACGACAACCCCGGCGAGATGCCGGACTTCGACGCGATCAAAGCGAGACTCAAAGAACTCGGCTGATCCCATCGGTCAGCGATTTTCTGAAAAGCCCGGAGCGATCCGGGCTTTTTTTCCTTCTCGAGACGTGGTAGGTTCCCGCTATGTCCGCCGTCTCTTACAAGCCGCACTATCACGTCGAGGATTACCTCGCGTGGGAAGGAGACTGGGAACTGTGGAACGGGATTCCGGTGGCGATGTCACCGGCTCCGAATTTTTTCCATCAGTCATTGGGGATGAAACTGGGAGCGGTTCTCGTGAATCAGCTATCGGCGTCGTCGTGTCCCCACGAGTGCGTCGCCGTTTACGAAAGCGACTGGCACGTTGACTCGACCACCGTCGTTCGTCCCGATCTCATGGTCGTCTGCGAAAAGCCCGATGGACAGTGGATCACCAGACGACCCGAACTCGCCGTGGAGATTCTTTCGC
>JBDNIL010000355.1:0-1749 GCA_041688355.1 Verrucomicrobiales bacterium
CCGAAATCTTCGGGGTTGATACCAAGATCGCCCGCGCGGGAGCGGACGAGGCTCCAAGCCGCCTCCATCGATTCTTTCATGACATCGCCGATCTGGCCGGTGAGCTTGATGCTGCCTTTGCCGGCGTAGCGGATCGCCTCGATGTTGAGGACCTCGCCGCCGACGGGCGTGTAGGCAAGCCCGTTGACGACGCCGGGGTGGCTCGAGAACATCTTCGCCTCGCGCGCAAAACGCGGCGGACCGAGAATTTCCTCGACGAATTCGGGTGTGACCGCGACCGTCACTTTGTCATCAGCGGCGACGCGGGCGGCGATGGCCCGACAGACGCTGCCGATCTCGCGCTCGAGATTGCGCACGCCTGCCTCGCGGGTGTAGTCGTCGATGATGCAGAGAATGGCGTCGGTGGTCCAGCGCGCCTGCCGGGCCTTGATGCCGTTCTCCTTCAACTGCCGTTTCACGAGATAGCGTTTCCCGATCTGCAGCTTCTCTTCGGCGGTGTAGCCGGGGATGTCGATCACCTCCATGCGGTCGCGCAGGGGCGCGGGCACGGGATGGATCGTATTGGCGGTGGCGATGAAGATGACCTGACTGAGATCAAAGGGCACGTCGAGGTAGCGATCGACAAAGGTGTCGTTCTGCCGCGGGTCGAGGACCTCGAGGAGGGCGCTGGCCGGGTCGCCGCGGAAGTCGGCCCCGATCTTGTCCACTTCGTCGAGCATGATGACGGGGTTGCGGGTCCCGACGCGGCGGATCTCCTGGATGAGGCGGCCCGGCATCGAGCCGATGTAGGTGCGGCGATGACCGCGGATCTCGGACTCGTCGCGCAGGCCGCCCACACTGATGCGGGCGAATTCGCGTCCGAGGGCCTCGGCGATGGAACGGCCGAGACTCGTTTTCCCCACTCCGGGGGGACCGAGGAGACAGAGGATGGGCCCGCGACCATGGGGATTGAGTTTGCGCACCGCGAGGTATTCGATGAGGCGGCGCTTCACTTTTTCGAGCCCGAAGTGATCGTGGTCGAGGACTTTGCGGGCGAGATCGAGATCGTTGTGGTCCTCGCTCATCTTGTTCCAGGGCAGTTCGGCGATGGTCTCGAGGTAGCTCACGATGACAGAGTGCTCGGGGCTCGCCGGCGGGATGAGGTTGAGCCGCTTGAGCTCGCGCGCGGCCTGCTTCATGACCCCGGCGGGCAGACCGGCCGCTTCGAGGCGTGCCCGGAGATCGTCGGTCTGCTCCTCGCCGCTGTCGCCCTCGCCGAGTTCGCGCTGGATCGCGCGGAGTTGCTCGCGCAGGTAGGCGCGCCGCTGCGCGTCGGAAAATTCATCTTCGACATCGGCGCGGAGCTTTTGCTGCAGCTCGGCGATGTGAAGCTGGTTGTTGAGGGTCTGCTGCACTTTCTCGGCCCGCTTGCGGACGTCCACTTCCTCGAGAAGGCGCTGCTTCTGGACGAGGTCGAAGCTGAGGTTGGTGGCGAGGAAGTCAGTCAGGATCGAGGGCGAGTCGATCGCCGCGAGGGCCTGGCTCGCCTCATCGGGGATGGAGGGGTTGAGATGGATGAAAGTCTGGGCCGACTCGCGGAGATTGCGCAGAGTCGCCTCCCAGACGAGGCCCTTGCGGGGGAATTTGTTTTCGAGGATCTCGAAGCGGGCTTTGAGATAGGGCTTCGTGGAGACGAACTTTTTCAGCCGGATCCGTTCGACGATCTGGATGAGGACGAGAGTCTGCTCGTCACTCTGGCGCACCATGCGG
>JBDNIL010000356.1:0-16192 GCA_041688355.1 Verrucomicrobiales bacterium
ATTTCCGCAATGACCCGCGCCGCGTGATCGGGGCGGTTGAACATCGTCACGAGGACGGGAGGGGTGGAATCTCCAGACATTGATAAAAAACTGGTTTACGGGAATTCGTCAAGATGCCCCGCCATTTCACCGGGTAACTTCGATCCGTTACTTCCACTCGAGATTAGTGATGAAAGTTGCCAAATTTCTCTCGAAGAGTGTCTTCGCCGACAACCAATTCAGAAATGGATTTTGAAGCGAGAGGGAACTCATCGAGCCGCGCCGAAAGTGTTTCCGAAGTGTCAGCATAGGCAAAGACGCCGTCCTCGATATAGGAGCCCATCGCGTCCCTCCCATTTTCATGGGTCAGAATTGTCGGAACCTGAAAAAAGAGCGCCTCATGAGCAGTGGTGGACCAGCCCGTGAGATGGATGTCCACTTTCGAGAATATCTCGTAAAGATCGGTCGCAGTGGGAGCCTCGACTTCCCAGTCCACCGAATCCCCGAGCCGCTCACAACACTGCCGCACAAACTCATCCTTCTCATCAAGAAAGCGCGGATGCATTCGAAACCACCAACGGATGTCACCCCGCTGAAGTATTGTTTCCCAGAGAAACGACGGCAAAGTTGAATACTGCATCGAGATCAAACAAATTCGACGGCGGTGACTGTTCGCCGAGACTGCGGGTTTGAATTTTGCCCGATTTACCGTTCTCGTTCGGTAAATTAACCACGGATTTCCGCCAACAATGAGTTCCGTAATCGCCGGCGACCACCATTTCGCCATACGTTTTCGGGCTGTCTCACTCCAAGCCCAGAAGTGACTCGGCACTATATGTATGTCGTCGTCCGCCCCTTCGATCCAGTCCGAACTCCAGTGCGTGTACATTGAGTGCCAGTCCCCTTGTTGACCGTGCTGCATTTCAACGCAGGGTATTTTAAGACGGCGGCACGCAAGAGCTAAGGCAAAGGCAGGAACACAGTAGAAGCAGGTTAAAAACACAACCCGCGGCCTCACTTCGAGAACCTCCACCAACACCTCAGCCAACTTTATAGTCGTTTCACATTCTTCATGAAGGCGATGCTCATCAACCGCACACGAAGGATGTTCGAGGTTCCACTTCCGACATAGATCCATGACTGGCCCGAAATCAGAAACCGCGCTGCCAGCCCGGACCGAGTCACGAGCCAGCCCTCTCAGCTTTCCCAGGACTGGATCGAAGTTAATTACGGGAGATCCAAGCTCGCCGGGATCATAAGCCGCACGGCTATCATCCCAATAGAGAAACCGGGACGATTCACGCGTTCCGGTGAGCTCGATCAGCGAATCGAAGAAACGATGAAACGGACGTCCTTCCTCATCCTCTAACACCTTTGAAGATTGGAGAAAATAGAGGGCGTCGCCTTCTATTCCTCTCTCCGAATTAGCCTCGATCCACTCATGAATGTGACGTTCCTTTCGGATCTTCTTTCGTTCATCCCTGCGGGATTCAGGGGCTGCCTTGAGCGCGTCCGATACCCCCGTGGCCGCAATGCCTTTATCAGCTGACGCCTCACCTTCTCTCGACAAGGCCAGCAAAAATTGCAGTCTCAGGAGCGGCCAGACCGCGACACCTTGATACCGCGCTCTGGAGACGGGATTTGTTTCTTCAAACTGAAACAGAATCTCGGTTATCTCTCGTATCGTCATTCGGCTGGAGTATGTCGCAAGTCGGCGTTCCTGATCATTTCGTAAGGAGCCAGATCGCGTTTCGCGACGACACTTCCCAGCCCCGAAAAATCAATCGCACTAATCTCACCGTCCTCTTCGAGTCGGAGGAAACGAACCTCATCTGTGGTGACCGCTTCCCCTTCAGAGATCGCCCGGGAGGCCACCGCAAACTTCTTCTGAAAACGGCGATATCGCCGGTCTGCCTCGGTCAGTTCAACCGGGGCGGACGAAGACAAACCAGTCGCAGCGGTCCTAACGGTTTCGGCATAAAGTTTCCACTCGTCCGGTTCCAGCGCCGCCTGATGATCCGGCTTCCCTTCGGCGCGGTTCATCGTGATATGTTTTTCGAGCACTTGAGCTCCAAAACCTAGAGCCATCAGGTCAATGACCCGCGAAATCGGCAGAGTGGCATCGGTGTGATCACCATATCCGACGGGAAGACCGAACGTTTCCCGCAGCAGGCGGATCCGGTCAATCCTGGAATCACTTAAGGCGGTCGGAAAATCCTGCACTCCGTGCATCAGAATGATTTTGGTTCCGCCATTTTCCGAAATGCAGGCCAGCGATTTGGCGATTTCCTCGATCGTCGATGCACCCGTTCCGAGAAAGATCGGTATTCCGCTCTTCGCACATCCGGCGAGAAGCGAGCGATTGAGAAGGTCCGCAGAGTTCAACTTCAGTGCCACGACTCCGTTCTCGAGAGCCACGGCCAGACTTGGGACGTCATAGACAAAAGCCATGACCTCTTTTCCGCTTCCGGCGGCATGTTGAAAGACCCGCGCCCATGCGGCATCCGACAAAGCGATCCGCTCCAACAGTCCGCGAAGTTTATGCCCGGGCGGCACCTGTTCCGCCGCCCTGAATACCTGCAACTGCACCATGTCGGCGCCCGCTGCCGCCGAAGCGTCGACAAGACGGATTGCCTCATCAGCGGATCCGTCATGAGCACACGCCGTCTCCGCAACCAGTATCGGAGCCGCCCCTCTGAATCCGAAGGGCAGTTTGCCGATATCGAACCGTGTTTCGAATGAGTTCATACTGTTTTCCATCCAATGGTTTCGATGATGTTTCTGAGATCCGCCTGAGCCGCTGCATCCACCCGGGTAAAGGGGCGACGCTCGTACGGAGGCATCAGTCCGAGGATATGGAGTGACTCTTTCAGCGAACGATGCCAGCCGTAGCGGACCGCGGTTTCAAAAAAGGGATCCTCCTGCGTTTTCGCGAGGACTTCAGCCGCATCAAGATCCCCGCTCATCATCGCACCGAAATACTTCGTCCCGAGTTCCGGGATGAGAGACTCGATTCCGACGAGATAGTTGGTGGAACCAAGCGGATGATCCTTCATAAAGCGCCGCATCGCGCCCCCGGCGCCGATCACCGCGACCGCATCCTTCAAGGCTCCGAGGATCTCTTCAAACATTTCACGATCTCCGTTCTCCTCCTTCACCCCGACAATATTCTCATGGGAGGCGACACGACGCAGCGCGGGCAGTTCGAACTTTTTCACGGCATGGACTCCGCCGAAACCGTCCCGCATCGGCACCACGTGAACCCAGACCGGCAGAACCGATTCATCGGCAATCCGATGAAAGAAGTCAACGAGCGGATCGTCGCCATACCAGCGCTCCGGATACACCGCAATGATCGCATCAGCTCCGCAGTCGGCCGCCGATTTCGCAAACTCGATATTCTCCAGAGTGGAGCCCGTGTTAGGTCCGGGGCCCGATACGATCACTTTGACCCTGCCCTGCCCTGCCTCTGCGACGGTGGCATTCACCTGCCGCATCTCATCGCGACTGAGGAGATTGAATCGGCTGGTTCCGACCGTGACGAGAAGGTTCACAGCGCCCCCTGCAATGAGATACTCACAATAGGAACGCAATGAAACGAAGTCGACAGACTCGTCTTCGTTAAACGGGATCGGGATCGGGTGAACAGGACCGGTTAAAAAGGGTGTCATGGTGAATTAGGAGTTACGTTGTTTCATGAGGACTTCCGCCATCTCGAACTGATGCGGCCAGTCGAGATCCAGAGAATCTTCGGGCGGCATTTCATATCCAGTCAGCGGATCGGAAAAGAAGGAAGCGGTTTTCAGGAAGGCATCAACCGAACAGAAATACATCGCTCCGTTAGGATGCCAGAGAGGTTCGACGGACTGGCTACGCGTCGTCATCTGATAGACTTCCGGATTCACCATTCCGAGCCCCCGGTTGGACTCATCGGTCCAGCGAAGCGCAAACTGCGGCGGAAACTCATACTTCGTAACCGAGACGAGAAATCCTCCCGGATTTTCGTTGAGAAACATTTCATAAGCCTCTCTCACATGAGTTCCGGTCCGGAAGGGACAGGGCGGCAGAAGCACACCGATGACGTCCGGACGCTCAGCCTCCGGAAGACTTTCAAGAAACGCATGGACCACTTCGGGGACCCGGGAGAAATCGTCCGCCAGAGTCGGATCCCGCTGATGGAAGGTAATGTCCGTCCAGCCCTTAACAAGACTAGCGACCGATTCGTCGTCCGACGAGACGATCACCTCGTCAAAGACACCGGATTCAAGAGCCGCGTCCACGGCGTAGCGCAGGAGGGGTTTGCCCGCGAGATCTTTCAGATTCTTTCCCGGGATGCGCTTCGAACCACCCCGGGCGGGAATGAAGGCGATTACCCTCGGCTTTTTTGTTTCCTCACTCATCTTAAATTCAATTTAATTCCGACCTCAGGCCTCTGGAAGTCTCCCGCGTGAGAAGATTTTTCCGACGGCCCTGCATACCCTTTCCGCTTCTTCCAGCCCCATGTGATTCGAGGTGGGGAGACTGATTCCCCGGCTGGAAATACGATCCGAAACCGGACACTCCCCTCCCTTATACTCGCGATAGGCAGGTTGGATGTGAAGGGGATAAAAAACGGGACGGGACTCGATCCCCTCCTTCAGAAGCTCCTGCACCAACTCATCCCGGGAGTAGGCACATGCGTCGGTAAGGATCACGGAATAGAGCCAGAAAGAGCTCGTTCGATCGGCCCCGATCTCCTGCAGACGAATCTCCTCCAGCTGCCCCAGCCTCGTCTGATAGATTTCCCCCAGCTTCTTCCGGTGCTCCAGAAAATCGTCGAGCCGCTCCATCTGGGCGCAGCCAACGGCACTCTGCATGTTGGTGATGCGATAATTATAACCGGCCTCCTCGTGCCAGTAGCGACGCTCTTTCCGCATTCCGTGATCCCTGAAGAGACGAATCCGGTCGGCAAGGGTTTCGTCCGAGGTCAGAATCATTCCGCCTTCTCCGGTCGTGATCGTTTTGTTGGCAAAAAAGCTGAAGGCCGAAGCCAACCCGAAGGTTCCAGTGAGAGATCCTTTGAATCTGGCACCGAGAGATTCCGCGCAGTCTTCGAGGACGATGAGACCGTGCTCCTCCGCGATAGCTACCAGTATATCCATCTGAGCCGGCACTCCGTAGAGATGCACCGGAAGGATCGCTTTGGTCTTTTCCGTGATCTTCCTCCGGACATCGCCGGCGTCGATCGTCCAGTCATTTTCCAGAACATCCGCAAAAACCGGAATCGCCCCCGCGTGGATCACCGCATTGGCGGTTGCACCGAAAGTCAGACTCGGGACGATCACCTCATCCCCTTTGCCCACTCCCATCGCCACCAGTGCGAGATGAAGGGCCGTCGTTCCGTTTGAAACCGCAATGGCCTCTTTGACTCCGTGATAGACCGCGAACTCCTTTTCAAACCGATTCACAAAGGCCCCCTGAGAGGAGATCCAGTTCGTCTTGATGCACTCCGAGACATACTTGAGTTCGTTTCCACCGAGTGACGGCTCGACCAGCGGAAGCCTCCACAGTTCAGCCCAGGAGAGCATTTCAACCGGACGCCCCTGCCCGTCGACGACCGGGAGATGACGAATCCGTTCATTCAAAACTTTGAGCCGCTCCTCATGAGCCATCGTCTCGGGGACCACCGTGAAGGCGGTATTCATATAACCCGCCGCAGGCTCCTCGAGACTCTCCGCCGCCAGAACGGCGCGCCTTGCGTCCCCGTCGGTGAACATTCCCACCATGCGACCGGACTCGTCGACCATAAAGACGGATCCTGAGACCCCCTCATTGAGGCGCTGAAGCACTCCCCTCAGAGTCGCGCTCACAGGAAGAATTTGACGGGAAATATCACTCATAGTCAAAAGGTTCAGACAGAGAAGGGAAGCTCTCGGGCAATCAGTTCACGCTGGGCATGAATCACCTCAGGGGCAAGGCGGTAGGCCTCCAGAACGGTAACCGTGTCTTTTCCACACGAAGCACGCAAAGGCTCCCAGAACCAGCTACCGGATTCACAGATCGCGTTGTTGTCGCGCAATCCGTCGTTGTCACTGAGATGAAGCGCACCAATCCACGGTGCCATCATTTCCACGGCGGCCACGGGGTCGAAGCCCCTGCACTTGGCGGAAATCTTGAGGTGGGCGACATCGAGGAGGAGTCCCACTCCGGCCGGGATCTCCTCAGTGAAAAACCGGATCACATCCTCCCCGGAAACGAAGAGCAAATGGCTGTGACCGTCGCGGGGAACCGCGTCCACATTGTTTTCAAGGAGAAGCCGGACACCGAGGCGGCGCGCTTCGAGAGCCAAGGCCTTCACAGATTCCGAGAATCGATCAAGCGCGGAATGATAATCATCCTCCGTGATTTTGCTCTGCTGACGTTCCGGTTTACCGAGATCGTCAGGACGCAGGGACGAGACAAATCCCGCATGGGCACTGTAGAACGGAATTCCCATCGCCGCGGATCCCTCAAGGGCATCCAGACAGAAACGGATCGAGCGGGTGCGGTTCGCCTCGTCACGGTCGGCCAGATTCAGGACAAACGGCTCAGCGGGAGCTGGAAAATAGTTGTGCAGGAGAAAGCGAAACTGATCCCGGAGAGGCTCGATCAGAGGCAGGTAACCATCGGGATTGCCGACACGAAGGCCACTCGCCAGTTCGACATCAAAGATGCCGTTCTCACGACAGACCGGAAGCAACTCCTCGACGGTGCTCACGCCCTGAAACGCGCCGGATGAAATATAGACTGCCATGGAATTCAACACTCTCAGGTCCCGGATCCTACGGGGCTAACTGCCCCAGCGAATCGACAGGATCTCATGCCCTTTCGTCGGGCAGACCGATTCAAATATGAAACCGGCTTTTTCGTAAATCCCTCTTGCCCGCCGGTTTTCAGGAGCCACTTTCAGCATACAGGAGGAAATTCCCATCAACCGGCATTCTGTCATCGCCGCCTGCAGGCAGAGAGTTCCGAGTCCTTTCCCGGCGTGTCCTTCATCGACCATGAGACCAAGAGAGGGACGTTCGTATCCGGCATCCCAGCCGCGCAGCATGAAGAATCCAACCCAGTCCTCCTGAAACAAAACCACGCGGTAGCAGTCCTTCCGGACAGAGGCCAGCAGTTGCCGGATACCTCTCTCGGATTCATCAGAAAAAGGATGGAAGTCCGCCCGATACCCTGATGACTGACGCCCTAACCATTCGCTAAGAGCAGACGCGTCTTCCGCAAGTATGGGTCTAATCTTCAATGCGCGATCCGAAATCATCCCATTTCAAAAACTCGCCTTCACTCACGTCACTTAGAAGCGGACGCCCGATAATTTCGTCAGTCAGGACGGGGCTCATTCCGGTCGCCGGTCGTCGCAAGGTGAGATCGCTTTCCGCGAGGATTTCACCCTGCTTCAAATTCCGCCGCGCGACGAGACTTCTTCTCATCCCGGTCATATTGGCCCGCTCCGCTGCAGTCGGCGCTTTGACTGACGACCCAAGGCACCGCTCCGCTTCGCGGATCACCCGAACGAGCGCAGCGAACTCCTCAGGATCACACGAACAGGCGTGGTCCGGGCCTTCAGCGGCCCGGTCGAGAGTGAGGTGCTTCTCGATGACTTCGGCTCCAAGGGCCACTGCGGCGATACAGGCGGTGTCGGTTTCCGTATGATCCGAATATCCCACCCGAATCTGCAGCCCCTCCCGGATTGAAATCATGGCCCGGAGATTGGTGTCGTCAATCGTGGAAGGATAATTTGTGGTGCACTGAAGCATCACAACGTCAGAATTCCCGACGCTCTGCGCAGCAAGCACCGCCGCCTCGATTTCCCCCATCGTCGCCATTCCAGAGGACAGCACCAGAGGCAGTCCCGTTCTCGCGGCGTAACGAATAAAGTGAGGTTCTGCGACCGAGATCGAGGCCAGCTTCAAGCGTTTCACCCCAAGCTCTACGAGAAAATCGACGTCTTCCTCATTATAGGGAGTGGATAGAAATTCGATCCCCAGTTCCTTACAATAAGCGAGCAACTCCGGATAGTCCGATTCGGGAAACTCCAGCTTACGGAGCATCGCTAGCTGGGACTCGGCGGGATCCGTCGATTTCAGCTGATAGGCCGCTTTCGGCGCGTCCTGTGCGGCAACCCGGTCACTGCGGAAAGTCTGAATTTTTACCGCATCCGCTCCGGCTGCGCGGGCCGCTCTCGCCAGCTCTTTGGCCACGGCGAGACTACCACCGTGATTGACCCCCGCTTCGGCGATTATGTTGGTTTTCATATTTAAAGTGGTAGTGAAGCACCTCTTCAATCCCATGAGGCTAAATCGAAGCCGGTCAATTCCTCAAGTTTCAGATCACGCCATCCCGTAGCGGAAACAAAAAAGGTGGTGGCTGGAGGTCGATCCCACTTAGGATCGGTTCTGTGAAAAACAAACAACCAGACACCAAATCGAAGTTTTGTGTTCTCGCGCGCGTTTGCAATCTTATTCCGGGTCACATGGTCTCGAAGTTGGCACGGGGCCGAAAGAGAAACGAATAGGAAGTGAAGAGCATGAGCTGAGCGGTCTGTTCGAATCCCCCCGGACCTTCGTCAGATTGACTGACTCCGTTCGAAGCGTCTTCCCAGTGAAATACCCGGTTTTTCGATGAACCGGAAGGTCAACAGACTCACCAACCCGCAGGCAACCCACGAAAGGAGAAAGTAGAAGGCGTTCTCTCCGGAAAATGTCACGCCAGATTGTTCCCTGAAAGCAGTGATCAGATAGAAAATTGGAAAGTGGAGCAAGTACCAGGAGAAGCCCAGCACCCCCATGAAACGCAGGATGCGGTTATCGAAGAACCGCGCCAAATAGCCCTGAGGGAATTTTTCGACCACAAAAATCAATGCCACGAAGACCAGCGCGAAGAGCCAGGACTGAAACCGGAACCGGTAATCAGACCGCTCATACCAGAGAAACTTTTCACATGTTACTGCGCAAAGATACCAGAGAAGAGCAATCAGTGCGAGAGCCACGACCGATTCAAGAATTCGCCACACCAACGGCTTCAAGACAATCCTGTCCCGGAAAAGATGGGCGGCCCAAGCTCCGACGACTCCGATCAGAAAGACTTCCAGAAACTGCGAATGATGGACGATATCAACCACCTTCGGAAAAGGAGGGCCACTCCATCGGCGGTAGTAAAGTTTAACCGTCCAAACGGAAAACAGTATCGCCAAGATGGCAAGGACCGGCACGGTGATGCGAGGGCGCTTTGCCAGAGCCATCGCGATAAAAGGGAGGAGCAGGTAGAAAGTGACCTCGCAGGGAATCGTCCAGAAGACGGTGTCTCCGCGGTAGAACACCAGGTGCTTCAGCAACCCGGCAGTTCCATCGTTGATATAGAGGTAATAGCGACTTTCTGACCCTGTGATCTGTTGATACGCGTGAACGCTAAGAATGACGCAGAAGTAGAGTGGCACGATTCGGAAACCGCGGCGAAGAAAATAGGACCCCAGGCGAACCGTTCCCGTTTCATCAATTTCGCGAAGAACAATCGAGGTGAGAAGCCAACTAGAAAGCACAAAGAAGAGATAGACGCCGATGTGGCCGATACCCTGAAGCTGTAGGAAATCCGCTGGAAAAAGCTCTCTTCCCGATGAATGCGACAGAAAGACAATCAGAACAGCGAACCCCCGGACCCCGTCAAGTGACATAGAACGCTTCGGGGATAGATCAGAGGATGACATCCGGTGAAGGGACTACCATTTCTCCCAGGCAGTGGTCGGAAGATCGGTTTCTCCGGAGAGAGGTTTTGTTGCTGTCAGAAATATGTTTATCGGGGTATTCGCAGGAACCTCCGGGCCCTCAACTTCAGGATGCCTCAGAAAGAGACGCTTAAAAAAAGATCGTTTAACCGCAGGGGACGGATGCGCTCTCCCTAACTCTTCCATCACAACATCAAAACCGGCATGATGAAGGGCGGTCAGATATTCACACTTCCGGTAAAAATGGTCGCTTCGCTCATCGTGACGGAACTCGATTCCCTCATCAAATTTCTTGACTTCCTGACTTTTCCTCCGATAAAATTCATTGGAGGTGCTATCTGCCATGGCCGGTTCCTGAGAGAGCAAAACCCCTCCCGGTTTCAGGGCTTGCCAGAGAGAACGCAGAGTGACGAAGAGGTTCTCGGAATGATGCAGCGAACCCATGGCAATCACGAAGTCAAAATAGTCAACGTGAGGGATCGCATTGAAGCTTCCTAACACTAGTGTCACATTCCGGTCCGCGACTTCAAAGTTCTGGAGGGTAACCGGGATCAGCGAATCCACCGCCGCTTCATCGATCTCCATGATATAAGATGCTTCAACATTGTCGTAATGACGAAGAACCGCAGCACTGCACCAACCGTCTCCGGCGCCGACTTCAAGTATCCGTCCCCGGATCCCTCCGCATCGAGATGCGGCACGCTGAAAAGGCTCCCAACGGCTCCCCTTTTTTTTTAATACCTTCTCCCAGTCAATGGTCTTATTCGCGCGAACCGAATGAAGAAACTGATGGAGCTCACGCTCCCCGCTCTTCAAATAGCGATCTCCGCCGGGATTCCAATCTTCCTTTTTCATCGATTAAACAACCTCTGCATCCACCCCTTTTTCGGTTCAGCCCGTTCAGCCCGTTCAGCCCGTATCCCCTCGTTTCCGGCCTGGTTTCTTTTGACTTTGCCACCTTCAGGTGTGCGGGTATGGCCTCTCATGACGCGGCGTTCGCCGGAACTGACGAGACCGGCCCGATGCCAAACCTCGGTCGTGAAAATGATAAGAGTGCCGGCTTTTCCCTCCACCGGAACCACTTCGTCCTCGCTGAAGGGATGTTGTCTCGAGTATTCACGATTCTCGTAGGAAAGTTCTGAACCACTCTCCTCACGCATTTTCCGGGTGTGGCCGATGCTGCCAGGAACACAGGAAAAAGCCCCGTTTTCCCGGGTGACGTCATTGAGGTAGAGGAAAAATTTCAGCGTTTCCTGCACATCGAAATGCAGACTCTGCGCGAGGTGCTGAGTTCCCGGAACCTCTCTTGTCACAAAGATATTGTCGTTCAGAATCCGTCTCTCGCTCCAGTAGGCATCGCTCACCGCCTGCATCCAGGGAAGGGTAAAGTATTCAACCATCCTGGGAAAACGCCCCTCTCCGAGTTCGCCCGGAACCACATTACAGGCCTTCCCGACTTCGACGCCGAGATCCTTAATACCCGGTTCATCGCTGGAAAGAATTTCTTCGAACTCGGCATTGAGAATCGAGAGCGTGTCGGAATCGATCGCTCCAAAAACTTTGACGACCCCGGATTCTTTTACCGCTTTGACCAGATCGCATTCAAATCCGGGCACGAAATTCATTTCAGGTATGGGTTGAGGGAAATTCATCACTTCAGATAGTCATCACTTCGGTTAAAATTGCACAGCCACTCCGCCATAACAGAGTCCGGTCGACTCGATTGTTTCGACATTTCCCGCATTGATCAAATGCGTCAACCGGTCCTCTGACATCACAAAAAAGGCGAGACGATAAATCCCGTCGTGCAAGCGCAGATTCTTGACCGTGAATTGATGTTCACTTCGCCCGACCGGAAGATCAAAGGTCAGATCGTGCAACTCGGAGTTCCACTCACCGACCAGTTCTTCATCGGCTTTTCGAATAAGAAGTCTCAGGAAACAATTGCTATAGAGATCCTCTGACTGAATCGCGAGATTCAACACCAGATCGCTTCCGAAGGTGATCTCCTTCTTCTCCACACTCACCGAATCAATTCGGGCGCTGCCATCATAGAGAACCCGAAACTCACCTGACGGAGCGTTCCGGCGATTGTACTCCAGAATCACTTTCGCGACATCATCGTGCATGATCTGAGCACCCTCCTCCAGAAGAAGCCCCTTGCGACAGATTCGCGTGACCTGCTGCGCCGAGTGGCTCACGAAGAGGATCGTCGTTTCCGACATCAGCTTGGCGAGACGACCGTAACAGCGGGAACGGAAGTTAAAGTCCCCCACCGCGAGAACTTCGTCGATCAGGAGAATCTGCGGATCCATGCAGGTGGCAATGGAAAATCCCAGGCGGACCTGCATCCCTGAGGAGTAGGTCCGTACCGGAGCATCGATGGCCCGTTCGATGTCCGCAAACTGAACAATCTCATCGAATCTGGCATCGATGTCCTTTTTCGAGAACCCGAGGACGGAACCATTGACATAGACATTCTCACGACCTGTCAGAATCGGGTTGAATCCTGCACCGAGTGAAATCAGCGCTCCGACCCGACCTTTCATCGTTACACTTCCCGTGTCCGGCTTCAGCAGTCCGTTGAGGACTTTCAGCATCGTCGTTTTTCCGGATCCGTTGCTGCCCATGAGGGCTAACGCATCGCCCCGTTTCAATTCAAAGGAGACATTCCTGAGCGCCCAGAATTCAGAGTCCCTCAGCTCCGGATCCACCTTTCCGGCTGAGTTCGGCCTCAACTCCGCAAAAGTATCCTGAAGTCCGTAGTAAAGACTCTTCTTCAGATTTCGCGAAAAACGCTTCGATACTTTGTCGCACCGCACGGTGATGTCGTCGCTCATCGGATCGTATTACATTCCCATTCTCGCCACGAGATGGGGTCTTGCGAGTCGGAGAAAGATCACCGCAAAGAAGATAAGGATTAGAGAAATCCCGCCGTAGGCGAGACAGGGACCTGCCCACTCATAGGAACCCGTCGTGATGGTGTCGCGACTCCAGGCAACTCCTGGAGTCAGAGGGTTGTACGTCATAATTCCTTTAAACCATCCCGTCTTGTTCCCGATGGGGTAAATGACCGGGGAAACGTACATGAAAATTCTCACGAAGTTCGTCAGGAAATTTCCCACATCCGAGAAGAGACTCCCGAAGGGAATTGCCCAGAGACCGATCGCCAACGCAATCAAGAGAAAACTCAGCGCTGCAACTGGAAAGAGAAAAGCCGTCACCGGAGGGGTGAATTTGAAGTAGATGAAAACCGGCACGAGGATCAGAATTCTGATCAGGAAATTTAACATCGCCCGGAGCACGGCACTCATGACGAAGGCTTCCGGCGGAACATTCAGTTTTGTGTAAACCGCTTTCCCGTTGTTGAACCCCTGAAGCGGCGCATTGATGAGGTTCACAAACGAAATCCACACGGTCGTTCCGACGATGATGAAAATCGGATACGGGATCTCTGTTTGCACATTCAAAATCCGCTGGGATTGCAAAAACAACCACACCGCGGCCGTCGCGATCGGCGGAAGCAGCAACCAGAGATAGCCGAGAACACTCTGACGGAACTGTGCACGCATGTCTCGCGTGAAAAGCGTCCAGATGAGTTCCCGGGAACGGAGGAAATCGTGATAAATCTCCGCGATGAGCTTACCGGGGTGCTTCAGCGGCGATGCGCTGGAGTAAACGGTAATTTCAATCTCAGAAGAGGTCGGATCAGTTTCGGCTCTCAGTTTCGCCATGTTCTCACTCCCTTGAATTCCGTGTCCGATTCGATGCTCATTTCGATACCGTACCGCTCTCTGAAAACGAGTTCAGCTGCGTTGAGGCCGCTAACAGGGTAATCTACAATGCGCGGCCCCGAATCAATTTCCGGTCGGGGTAGCAATCTCCGAACGGCATCGCCTTTTGGGTCCGGACTTCCTTCTGCCGGACTTAGCGGAGAGTTTAACGAACCCTTCGCCACCGCCATGAGCGTTTTCTTCTCGGCGAGAATTCCACCCCACTTAACCATCGCCGTTTTTCCCTGGGCGACCACCATCCTCAATCCGAAGATGAATATTACCATCCAAACTACTTTATTCTCGTCGAATGCGCCTTCTGAAGAGACGAGGAAGAAAACGGTCGCCATGAGAATCGCCGATCCAAAGTTCATCGCGGATGAGATATTTCGCGCCAGGCTCGATCTAGCTTCGAGTTCGGAGAACATAAGTCTATCAAACTCATTATCGGCGTAGCTCTCGATTAGAGCACCCGGGTCTTTCCGGCTCCCCCCGATGCCCTCCAATTGTTTGGTCAATAGCTTGCGCGCCTCCACGAGATGTTCACTCTCCTTTGGGGGGGGATGATTTAATTTTAAACTTGAGAATGATAAGCGCTACCAACCCGGCACCGAGGAGGGTCGCCCCCACGAGCCAGTTAAACCAGGTGAGGATTACTATCAATACTACCACCAGAAAGACCGATGCGACAAACTCAAGGATCGCTAAAACACCAGAAGTGGCAGAGCTCATGAAGTTCCGCTCCTCATTGAGGAGACTTTCCACCTCCGCTTCGCGTTCTTCGATTGGAAGCATCGCTGCCTTCACCATCATGCCCGCGTAGATCCTGCGGATTATACGGGTGAACTGAATCTTTAGACCCTTCTTCACCCGGCCGGAGAAGATTTGAATTAGGACGGTGATGCCGGCGGCCCCCAGAATGATAAATCCCAGCCAGAGCCTCGAATCAAAATCCAAAGGCTCCCGAATCCCCATGCCGACCGCTTTCATCGTCACCCCGAGGGATCCAAGTCGCAAAAGTTGGTCGAGGGCGGGGACAAACACCCCCATCACGATGAGTGCCCGCTCCCGGAAGGCGAGTCTGCGCCAAAAGGCTTGAGCCCCCTGCCCCCACATTCGCGAGGGAATGATCCTGCCGCCTTTCTGAATCTTGGCTGAATCCCCGGACTCTGACCTTTTTTTCATCGGGGTTTCAAAATCTCCATTAAAATGCCACCGCACCCGCGCCCCCTCACTTGCCCGCCTTCGCCAGCTCCCAGTCGGCCTTGGCCATGATCTGGACGAGCTCTTTGAAGGTCACCTTCGGTTTCCACCCGAGGACGCGCTCGGCCTTGGCCGGGTTCCCGAGAAGTTGCTCGACTTCGGCGGGACGGAAGTAGTCGGGCGAGATTTCGATGAGGACACGGCCAGTCGCTTCACAGATCCCTTTTTCATCGACGCCCACTCCTTCGAAACGCAGCTTGATGCCGACAGCGTCAAAGGCGTGCTCACAGAACTCGCGCACCGTGTGCATCTCGCCGGTGGCGCAGACATAGTCGTCGGGCGTGTCCTGCTGGAGGATACGCCACATCATCTCGGTGAACTCGGGGGCGTAACCCCAGTCGCGCCGGGCGTCGAGGTTGCCGAGGAAAAGGTTTTTCTGGGTGCCTTCGGCGATGCGGCCGGCGGCGCGGGTGATCTTGCGGGTCACAAAGGTCTCGCCGCGGCGGGGCGACTCGTGGTTGAAAAGGATCCCGTTGGAGGCGTGGATGCCGTAAGACTCGCGGTAGTTTACGACGATCCAGAAACCATAGAGTTTGGCTACGCCGTAGGGGGAACGCGGGTAGAAGGGCGTCGTCTCGGACTGCGGGACTTCCTGAACAAGACCGTAGAGCTCACTGGTGGAGGCCTGGTAAAAACGCGCCTGCTTCTCGAGCCCGACTTCCTTGAGGGCGTCGAGGAAACGGAGCGTCCCGATCGCATCGACCTCGGCGGTGTATTCCGGCACTTCGAAGGAAACCTTTACATGGCTCTGGGCGCCGAGGTTGTAGATCTCGCTCGGACCGATGCGCTCGAGGAGCCGATTGAGGTTCGACGAGTCGGTGAGGTCCCCGTGATGCAGATGGAAGCGCTTTTCCTCACGGAGCTTCTCGTCATTGTAGAGGTGATCGATGCGCTCCGTGTTGAAGGAGCTGCTGCGACGGATCATGCCGTGAACCTCGTAGCCTTTTTCAAGGAGCTGTTCAGCAAGGTAGGATCCGTCCTGGCCGGTGATGCCGGTGATGAGGGCTTTTTTCATGGGGAAGAAACGTTTTAGGTGGCTAAGTTTTAGGTTTTAGGGACTTTGCTAATGATTGAAGTTGGCCGCCGAGCCTTCTTGTGGCCGCAATGAGGATGTCAGCTTCTTCCTGAGTTAGTTCGCCAATCCGCGCCGCGATCATCGACTGAGTCCTGAGCTCTGCGGCAGATCCCTTCGCGATGTGAAGGAACCGAATAAAGTCAGGGGCAGAGTTTCGTTCCGCGCCTTCAGCAATATTTGAAGCAATAGACACGGCGGATCGGGTCATTTGATTCTTCAATCCGTAATCCGAACAGTTTTTCAGTAATTCGTAGACCTTTACCGCCAAGTCACACGCGCTCTTCCAAACTTCAAGATCCTCAAACGACCGATACGCCATTTTCAAAGCCTCCCTAAAACCTAAAACCTAAAACCTAA
>JBDNIL010000357.1:0-19004 GCA_041688355.1 Verrucomicrobiales bacterium
CTTCAGGGCAGCGTCGTCGTCCTCGACAACCGCACCGGCGGCATCCTCGCTTCGGTGGGCGGACGCAACTTTGACCGCCTCGCCTACGACTGCGCCCTGCAGGCAAAACGCACCGCCGCGAGCGCGGCAAAGCCATTTCTTTATGCCTCGTATCTCGAGGACCGGACGGCCCACATCACCGATCTCATCTCAAACGAAGCGCTCGATGAGGCCGAGTTCCCCGGACTACCCGGCTCGGGCGACCCCGACGAAACTCGACTGCTCGAGCCGGGTCTGCATCCGCTGTGGAAAGGTCTCGCCTACTCGAGCAATCGCATGACGCTCCGCGCCGGCGCCCTCACCCGCCCCTCGGCCTGGGCCAGTCGCATGCACCCGCTCCGGCTGATCCGCAACCCGTCAGTGCCCTCGACAAACGCGTGGCTCGGCAGCTTCGACGTGCGCCCCGTCGATCTCGCCGCCGCCTACGCCGTATTCCCCAGGCGCGGCAGCTACACGGAGCCGTATCTGATCCGTGAGGTAGAGGCGGCCGGCAGGACCGTCTATCGCCGCCAGCCCGAATTCCATTCCGTGATGCGGGCCGAGACCTGCGACGAGATCACGGGAGCACTCCGCGAAGTCCTGCGGGTCGGCACCGCCTCGGGCTACGGAGGGAAATCCCTCGCGGCAGACCGCGATGTCGCCGGGAAAACGGGAACCTCGGACGGCGTCTACGATGCCTGGTTCGTCGGCTATAGCAGCGACGTCACGATCGCCGTGTGGATCGGTTTTCCCGAAGGCAATCGAACCATCCTGAAAGACGAGACCGGGGGAAGTCTCGCTTTTCCCGTGTGGAAAAAAATCATCGAGAGCCTCCCCGGTGACTACGCCTTCACCCCGCTCGCGGAGTTGCCGATGCTGACGGCGGGGCAGTGAACGGTGAACGGGAAAGATACACCCACCAGGAATTGAACCTGGACCTTCGGCTTCGGAGGCCGACGTAATATCCATTTTACTATGGGTGCCTGCGACACGACGCCACCGGTGAAGGGGCGATCAGTGAGGGCGTTTAAGATGAGACCTCCGGGGCTGATTCGCAAGTGCTAAGCTCGCCCAATTCCCCTTTCCGGGCCGGAAACTCAACTTTACACTCCCGAGCCGAGGCCATATCGTCACCCCCGCCTCGGAAATGAGCAATTACGGGGCATTTCATCACCATGTCAGCGGCATCATCAGGCAAACGAGTCGTCATCAAGATCGGCACCGGGGTTCTCACGCGGAACTCGGGCGGGGAGATCCACCACGCCATGATCGCGCGGCTTTCCCAGGCGATCTCGGATATCAATGCGGCCGGGCACGAGGTCATCATGGTCTCCTCGGGTGCTGTCGGGGCGGGGATGTCGGCCTTCGGACTGACGCAGCGTCCGACCGGGACGGAGATGCTCCAGGCCTGCGCGGCGGCGGGACAGGCGCGGCTCATGCACTTGTATGAGGGCCAGTTCAGCCTCCACGGGATCAAGGTGGCCCAGCTCCTCGTGACCCACGAGGACCTCCAGGACGAGCGCCGCAGCGGCAATGTCCTCGCGACCCTGAATGCGATCCTCCCCCACCGGCAGGTCATCCCGATCATGAACGAGAATGACTCGGTCGCGGTCTACGAGCTCAAGGTCGGGGATAACGACACCCTTTCCTCCATCGTCGCGCGCCTCGTCAGGGCGGATCTGCTCATCCTCCTCACCAGCGTCGCCGGTCTGATGGGTCCTGATGCGAAATCGCCCGACGACATCATCACCGAGGTCGATGACATCGAGTCCGTCCTCCCTTTCGTCCGCGACGAAAAAGGCGATCTCTCTGTCGGCGGCATGGCGAGCAAGCTCCGGGCGGTCGAGGCGGCGGTCACGGCGGGGATCGAAACGATCATCGCGAGCGGTCTCCATCCCGAGCAGCTCCCCGAACTCGTCGAAGGCCGCGGGGTCGGAACCCGCTTCCGCCCCAAAGTCGCCACCTCCTCCGCCCTCTGACACACCATGACTTCTGAAGAAATCGGCGAAGCGGTCTGGCAAATGGGCAAACAGGCCCGTGCCGCCGCCCATGCCCTCACAAAACTCTCGACAGAGAAGAAGAACGCGATCCTCCTCGCGATGGCCGATGCGGTCATGGCCCGCGAGCCCGACATCATCGCGGCGAACGAAGAGGATCTCGCGGCGGCGGATGCACTCGGGCTCACCCCGGCGATGAAGGACAGGCTGCGCCTCGATCACGAGCGCATCGCGGCGATGGCGCAGGGAATCCGCGACGTCGCCCTGCTCCATGATCCCACCGGGGAGATCATCCGCGAATGGTCCCGTCCGAACGGGCTCGAAATCCTGAAAAAGCGCACGCCCATCGGAGTGATCGGGATCATTTTTGAAAGCCGTCCCAACGTTACCGCCGACGCCGCCGTGCTCTGTTTTAAGACGGGAAACGCGACGATCCTGCGCGGCGGGAAAGAGGCGATCTTTTCCAACCGGGCCATCGCGGCGGCCCTGCAGGAGGGCGGGGCTCCCGCCGGGCTGCCCGATCACAGCATCCAGCTCATTCCCTTTACTGATCGGGAGAGCGTGCGCCACCTCTGCGAGATGGACACCTACCTCGATCTCATCATCCCGCGCGGCGGGGCGAGTCTGATCGAGGCGGTCGTGAGCATGGCCCGCATGCCGGTGATCAAGCACTACGATGGGATCTGCCACGTCTTCGTCGATAAGGACGCCGACCTCGCGATGGCCGGGGCCATCACGGTGAACTCGAAGACGCAGAAGCCCTCGGTCTGCAACGCACTCGAGACGCTGCTCATTCATCGCGAGGTCGCCGCCGCATTTGCCCCGCAGATCGCCGCCGCGCTCGCCGCGAAAAAGGTGGAAATGCGCGGTGACGAAGCCTTCCGCGATCTCGCCGGAGTCGAAGGAGTGCTGCCCGCCACCGAAGAGGATTGGAAAACCGAGTATCTCGACTACATCCTCGCGGTCAAAGTCGTCGATGATCTCGATGCCGCGATCGCCCATATCAATCACTACGGTTCGCACCACACTGACAGCATCGTGACGACGAATGCCGACGCGGCGGCGCGATTCCAGCTCGAGGTGGACAGCGCCTGCGTCTTCTGGAACTGCTCGACCCGCTTTGCCGACGGCGCCGAGTTCGGCTTCGGCGCCGAGATCGGGATCAGCACCGACAAGCTGCATGCACGGGGCCCGATGGCGCTTGAGGAGCTGTGCAGCTACAAGTATCTCGTGAGCGGGAACGGTCAGGTGAAGTGAGGGGGTGGATGATCCGTGCGCCTTTCCCCGTAGAGGAACATGCCAATGTTCCCCGTTTCATTCAGCGTCCACCGCAGGACCGACGGGGGAATTTTGGCAAATTCCGCTACGGGGGAATTCCCCTACCGCCACAACCAGCGCACCGACTCCGGGAAAATCGCGCCGCCGTGATTGCCGTTGTGAGCGCCTTCGCCGAAGACGAAGTCGTAGTCATATCCGGCAAACTTCAGAGCGGCGGCCATCTCCTGATTCGCGAGAGGCCAGTTCCCGTGCTCGTTGTCGAGGTCGTTGGAGCCATCCTGCAAAAAGACGCGCAGCGGCTTGCGTTCGGTCTTGCGAATGAGCGAGGGGTAAACATGCCCGCCGCGGATGTTCGTGAAACTTCCGATGTGGCTCAGCACCTTGCGGAACAGATCGGGACGCTCCCAGGCCACCGTGAAGGCACAGATCCCGCCCGAACTCATCCCGCAGATGGCCCGCTGCGCCGGGTCGTCAGTGAGGCGATAGGACTTCCCTACTTCGGGGAGGATCTCCTTCTCCAGGAACTCCGCGTACTTCGCATCGAGCGAATCATACTCGACCGAACGATTGCTCCTCACACCCTCGGGGGCTTTCCATTTCTGCGGCTCCGTGAGTTCCTCCGCGAACCAGCCGGGATTGAGGAAGATCCCGATGATCACGGGCAACTCGCCGGCCGCGATGAGATTGTCAAGGACGACCGGGACCCTGACCTGTCCCTTTTCATCGACGTAGGCGTGGCCGTCCTGAAAGACCATCACCGCCGCTTTCTCAGTCCCCTTCGGATCATACTGGGCGGGAACATAGACAAAATACTCGCGAATCGTCCCGGGAAAGACCGAGCTTTTCCAGACGTGTTTGGTTACCGTGCCCTGCGGAACTCCCTCCTTGCGTTCGGAGTCCGGCCCGAGGGGATACTCCTTTGGTTTCGGGGCATCATCCTGCGAATGCAGCGCACCGGTTGCGGCGAGGAAAAAGACACAGAGAACGGGGAATTTCATGCGACAAGTATGGCGCGAGGACGCAGCGACGCAAGAGCCGGATCACCTCCATGCCGCCGCTTTCCAAACCGGCCAAATGCGCTTTCATTCCGCGCATGGAACGAGTTCACATTTCGATCAGTTCCAGCTCCGGAAAAATCCGATAGTCCGAAGGATTTCCGGTGATCAAATGGTGGACTCCGGCAGAAATACACGTTGCGGCCAAAAGCGTGTCCAAGACCCGTTTCCGCCCGAGGCGGTAACGGTCCATGTGATCGTGAAACCATTTCATTGCCTTATCATCCGGGAAAATTTGATCGACCTCTGCGGCAGTCCACCATTCCTGTGAACGCGACAAGGCCTCTTGCATCGAGAGAGGACGCTCAAAACGCTTTGCATCAGTGACTACGTGAACGAATAGAGCAACGACCTGATGAGCAAGCGCGAACTGGTCTCCCCGGTCAAGAAAGTGATCCCGAATCCGACGGGTTTCGCGGTGCTTCGGGTGCTCGAGGATGGAGAGCCTGACAAGGAAATCAGTATCGATGCCCACGGTCATTTAGCATTGCCCCGATACGGTCTTCAGATTCGTCACTCTCACGCACTTTACCCACAGAGAGTGGGGCCAGATCTCGCAGGCTGGGGCGAGCGGCTTTTTCCCCCAGGCGCAAATCGCGCCGCAATGATTCGGAAATGATATCCTGCAACTTTCTCCCCTCCCTAGCCGCTCGAATCCCGATCTCGCGCATCAAGTCGTCGGGAAGATCGAGGGTGGTTTTCATCATCCATGTTCCCCTAATTTTGCTTGTATGTCAACGCACCCCTTCGGGCCTGCACCCTTCGCGCTCCGGGACCAGTACGTCCCGCCGCGCTCCCCCGCAACGACGCAAGAGCCGGATCACCTCCATGCCGCCGCTTTCCAAACCGCCCAAATGCGCTTTCATTCCGCGCATGACTCTCCCGCCCTCTCTGGTCGTCCTTGTCACCGGTGCCTCCAGCGGCATCGGCGAGGCGGCGGTACGGGCGCTCCTCGCGCAGGGTCACTGCGTCCATGCGGGCGCCCGCCGCGTCGCGAAGATGGCCCCACTGCGCGAAGCCGGGGCCGTCGTCCACGCCCTCGATATCACCGACAAGGCCTCGGTCAACGGGCTGGTGGCCGCCATTCTCGAAAAAGAAGGCCGCCTCGACGTGCTCGTGAACAACGCCGGCTTCGGCGTCTACGGGGCCATCGAGGAAGTCTCGATCGGGGAGGCGCGGGGACAGTTCGAGGTGAATCTCTTCGGCATCGCCCGCCTCACCCAACTCGTCCTCCCGACGATGAGGGCGCAGGGCGGCGGCATGATCATCAATATCTCCTCCATGGGTGGTCGGGTCTACACGCCCCTCGGGGCCTGGTATCACGCCTCGAAGCACGCTCTCGAGGGCTGGTCCGACTGCCTCCGCCTCGAGGTCGCGCCCTTCGGGATCCGCGTGGTCATCATCGAACCGGGAGCGATCGAGACCGAGTTCGGCGAGGTGGCGGTGGTGCCTCTGCTCGAGCGATCCGGCGACGGTCCCTATGGCGAGCTTGCCCGGAGAATGGCCGCCGCGACCCGCCGCACTTTTTCGAGCGGTAAAGCCTCGCCTCCCTCGCTCATCGCCGATCTCATCGTCAAAGTGATCCGCTCACCCCGCCCGAAGACCCGCTACGTGGCCGGCTATCTCGCACGGCCGGTCATGCTGGCGCGCCGCTTTCTCGGGGATCGCTTTTTTGACCTGATGATCCGTCGGTTTCTCTGAGCACTGCTCTCAGGGCTTCAACGCCGCGCGGCTCTCGTCGGAGAGATTCCCCACGGGATAGCGGTAGATCTTTCCATCGGCGAGGCGCAGCACCGCGACGTCGTCCTCCACGCCCATGAGAGTCGCCGTGATCGCCTTACCCTCGCGGTTGGTCCATTCGCGCGGCCCTGGTGTTGCTTTGTCAGGCTTCTCCATGGACGAATCGGCCGCCTCGGGCATCTCCCCTTTCGCACCGCGCTCGCCTTTGATGGGAGCTCCCTCGGTGATCCACTTCTGCACGAGCGTAACCTCCTCTTCCGTGAGCCGCTCGCCTTTGCCCTTCGGTGGCATCGCATCGTCGTCACCTTCGGGACGGTAGAGAGTGATGAACAGGTAGCTCGCATCCCAGTCACCGGGGACCACGAGACTGTTTTTCTCGAAGCGGGCGAAGAGGTGATCGGGATCGTCGAGGATGAGCCCGCCCTTGGAAGTGTCCGAGGCCCGGCTGTGGCATTCCCCGCATTTCTTTTCAAAAATGGGCATGATATCCCGCTCGTAGTCGAGCGCAGCGAGATCCGCAGCGGCGAAGGTCAGGAGAAAGAGGAGCGATGGCAGGATCGGTTTCACGGCAACAGAAATAAGCGAACACGACCCGTCTGTCACCTCACGCATTGACGACGAGGTAGGGTTTCACCCTATAGAAGCGGGCACCATCGTGCCCCATCGTCACTCTGGGAGTTCCGCGTTCTCCTTTCCCCTCCAGCGCCTCCCCTCTCTCAATGCTCACGAAGTCTCTACGATGGAAAACCCGGAACTCTCCCGAAGCGCTTTCCGGAACCGGTGTCCTTCCTCTCAGGGCCGAGCTTTTCAGCAGCGAGCAGCTCCAACAGCACGCCATCGCCCTCGCCGGGCAACACCGCATCGACCCGAAAAGAGGGCGGAACCGCCTCCTCTCGCGACTGGATGAAAATGAGAAAGTGCTCATCGACTCCTACGATCTCGTCACGGCGGTCGATGGCGAAGAAAGCCAGGTCTCACCGGCCGGCGAGTGGCTCCTTGATAATTTCTACCTCGTCGAACAGCAGATCCGGGCGACGCGGCACCATCTCCCGCGGACCTACAGCCGCGAGCTGCCGCGCCTCCTCGGCGGACCCTCGGCCGGCTTCCCCCGTGTCTACGAGATCGCCCTGGAGCTCATCGCGCACTCCGATGCCCGGGTCGATGTGGAGAATGTGAGCCACTTCGTGGCAGCCTATCAGACCGTGGCCCCGCTCACTCTCGGCGAACTCTGGGCCGTCCCCATCATGCTGCGGCTGGGACTGATCGAGAATCTGCGTCGCGTCTCCGAGCACATCACCCGCCAGCGACACGAGCGCAATCTCGCCGACTTCTGGGCGAGCCGTCTCCTCGCGGCGGCCGATGATCCCGCCGTCGTCCTCCGCGCCCTCGCCGAGATGGCCGAGTCGGACCCGCCTTTTACCTGTCACTTCGTCGAGGAGTTCTCGGCTCGCCTCCACGGCCACGGCCACGGCCACGGGCAGGGACATCATGCCTTCGCCACGGTCCATAGCTGGGTGCAGCATCGCCTCGCCGACGAAGACCTGACACGTGAACAACTGCAGCGCATCGCCAACCAGACCCAGGCCGCAGACCAGGTCTCGATCGGGCACACCATCGGCAGCTTGCGATACCTCGATGCGGTGGACTGGCGCCGCTTCGTCGAGTCGATGAGTATTGTCGAGAAGACCCTGCTGACCGACCCGACCGGGATCTATGGACAGATGGACTTCCGCTCCCGCGACCGCTACCGCCACCGCGTCGAGCAACTCTCGCGGCTCGCAAAAGTCAGTGAGGAAAGTGTCGCCGCAACCGCGGTTCGTCTCGCCAATGGGGGCGGGGACGCCGGTGACAACCACGCTGACCCGGAACGGGCCCGTCATGTCGGCTACTATCTCGTCGATCGGGGACAGCCCGCTCTGGAAAAAGAGATCGGGGCGGGGTTTTCTTTCGGTGCCTTTTTCAAAAGATTGGCGAGACGCTTCCCCGTCGTCGGTTATGTCACGCCCATCGCCGCGATCACCGTCCTCACCGTGTCGATCATCCACGAGAGCGGCGCCCTCCCCGGATGGACGGACTGGCGCATCTGGCTGCTCCTCCTCCCGGGGGCCATCGCGGCCTCACAGATGGCGCTGGCTCTGGTGAATCTCGTCGCGCATCGCCTCGTGAAACCACGTCCGCTCCCTCGCCTCGATTTTTCCGGCGGCATCCCCGACGATTCCCGCACCATCGTCGTGATCCCCACGCTCCTGACGAGTGAGGAGGATCTCAGCGGTCTCCTCGAGGGGCTGGAACAGCGCTACATCGGCAACCGCGACACGAATCTCACCTTTGCCCTCCTCACCGACTTCCCCGACTCCGGCGAAAGCGCGCGGGAGAGCGATGCCGGTCTGCTGCGTCTCGCGAGCGAGGGCATCAGAGAGCTCAACGCCCGCTACCGCCCCGGCGGTCCCGCCCTTTTCCATCTCTTCCACCGTCCCCGCCTCTGGAATCCGCATGAAAAATGCTGGATGGGCTACGAGCGCAAGCGGGGCAAGCTCGAGCAATTCAACGACTACCTCCGCAGTGGCCCGCGCGAGCCTTTCTCCGTCATCATCGACGAACCGGCGGCACCCGACACGATTCGCTACGTCATCACCCTCGACACCGACACCGCCCTGCCCCGCGACGCCGCCCGTCGCCTGGCCGGGGCGATGGCGCATCCACTCAACCGGCCGCGCTTCGCTCCTGAGACCGGACGCGTCATCGAGGGCTACGCCATCCTGCAGCCGCGCACGCCTATCAGTCTCATCGCGGCGAACCGCTCGCGCTTTACCCAGCTCAGTTGCGGCGAGGCCGGCCTCGATCCCTACACCAGCGAGATCTCCGATGTCTATCAGGACCTCTTCGCCGAGGGTTCCTACGTGGGCAAAGGGATCTACGACGTCGATGCCTTCCGCTCCTCGACGGTGGGACGTTTCCCGGAAAACCTCATCCTCAGCCACGACCTCGTCGAGAGCAATCACGCCCGCTCCGCGCTCGTCTCGGACGTGGAGTTGCACGAGGATCACCCGACCAGCTTCCCGGCCGAGATGAGCCGACGCCACCGCTGGATCCGCGGCGACTGGCAGATTGCGGGCTGGCTCCTCCCCTCCGTGCCGGCACCGGGAAAGAAGCGGGTGCGCAATACGGTGACGACGCTCGGGTGGTGGAAGATTTTCGACAATCTCCGCCGCAGCCTCGTCCCGCCGGCGACGCTCTTTCTGCTCCTCGCCGGCTGGATATCGGGGTTCGGACCGACCGGCTTCTGGATCGGACTCGTCCTCAGCCTGCTGCTCCTCCCCGTGATCGTGGAGAATCTACTCTCGCTCGCACGAAAGTCCCGCGAGCAGACCTGGCGGGTCCATCTCAAGACCGGCTTCAAAGAACTCGGCCGTGATCTCGCCGAAGCGGGACTCTCGCTCTCGTCCCTGCCCTACCGCGCCCTCATCCATCTCGACGCCATCGCCGCCTCGGCCGGGCGCATGCCTTTCACCCGGCGGGGGCTGATGATCTGGCACACCCCGCGCTACGGGAGACGCAACCAATGCACGACCCTGCCGCAATACTTCCGCGAGATGTGGATCACCCCGCTCCTCGCCCTGCTCGTGATCACCGCCTTCGCCGTCACCCGCCCCGTCGAGCTTTTTGTGATCGGGCCGCTCCTGCTCATGTGGTTGCTCTTCCCCGTGCTCGGCTGGTGGATCAGCCGCCCCCTCACGAAGGAAGACGAATCCCTGACATCCGCACAAACCACCTTCCTGCGACGCCTTTCCCGACAGACCTGGCGCTACTTCGAAGTCTTCGCCAATGAAGAGGAAAACTGGCTCGCTCCCGACAACTTTCAGGAGGTGCCCACTCCCGTCGTCGCCTCGCGCACCTCGCCGACCAATATCGGCATGGGGCTGCTCGCGAATCTCGCGGCGGGGGATTTCGGGTACCTCAGCACCGGTGAGTTGCTCGACCGCACCGCGAAAACGCTCACTTCGATGGAGCAGCTCGAGCGCTTCCGGGGCCATCTCTACAACTGGTACGACACCCGCACGCTAAAGCCGCTCCTGCCCCTCTACGTCTCCAGCGTCGATAGCGGCAACCTCGCCGGCGCCCTCTTCACCCTACGGGCCGGGCTCCTCGAGCTGAAAGATCAGCCTCTCCTCCCGCCCTCCATCGCCGACGGTCTCCGCGACACCCTCGGCATGATCGCGGGTCCGGCGGCGGAGAGTCTTGCGAAAATGCTGCCCGACTCCTCCCCCGAACTCGGGATCGATGACACGCTCGCCTGGCTGCGGGCCGTGGCCCTCGATGCCGAAGCCCCGACCGCTAGCAGCGCGGGCGAAGAAGACTGGTGGATCGCGGCCCTCCGTCGCCAGGTCCGTTCCGCGCTGAATGATCTGGAGTTCCTCCTCGCCGGCCATCGGGACACCGGCCCTCTACCGACCCTGCGGGAACTCGCCGCGATGCCCCGCGTCGGGGAGAATGCCGCGACTCGCCTCGCCGTCATCGACACCCTCGCCCGTCGCGTCAGCGACCAGGCCGAGATGGACTTCGCCTTCCTCCACGACCGCTCCCGCGACCTCCTCGCGATCGGCTACAATGTCAGCGACCGACGCCTCGACCCCTCCTTTTACGATCTCCTCGCCTCCGAGGCGCGTCTCGCCAGCTACCTGCTCGTCGCCCGCGGTCACCTCGAGCAGAATCACTGGTTCGCCCTCGGGCGGCAACTCACTACCCAGGGCGGAGCCATGGCCCTGCTCTCGTGGAGCGGATCGATGTTCGAGTATCTAATGCCGCGGCTCCTCATGCCCACCTACGAGCATACTCTCCTCGACGAGACCTATCGCGCCGTGGTCTCGCGGCAGATCGAGTATGGCCGGCTCCGCGGCGTCCCCTGGGGCATCTCCGAATCGTGCTACCACCTCACCGACGCCCAGGGGACCTACCAGTACAGCGCCTTCGGCGTCCCCGGACTGGGGCTGAAACGCGGGCTCGCCGATGATCTCGTCATCGCCCCCTACGCCTCGGCCCTGGCCCTGCTCGTCCATCCCCGCGAAGCCTGTGAAAATCTCGAGCGACTCTCCGCCGCAGGCTACGAAGGTGCTTACGGGCATATCGAAGCGATCGACTTCACCCCCTCGCGCAATCCCCGCGGGAAAAGCGGCGTCGCCCTGCACAGCTACATGGCCCACCACCAGGGCATGAGCCTGCTCTCGCTCGGCTCCGTTCTTCTCGGCGAGCCGATGCAGCGCCGCTTCCTCTCCGATCCCTATTTCAAAGCCTCCGAGCTGCTCCTCTGCGAACGCATCCCGAAACTCGCCGCTCCCCTGCAGCCGCACGCCGCAGAGGTCAGCGCAGCCCGCAAGCCCCCCGTGAAAGAAGCCGCCACGATGCGCATCTTCACCAGCCCCCACACCCCCCTGCCCGAGGTCCACCTCCTCTCCAACGGCCGCTACCACGTCATGGCCACGAATGCCGGCGGGGGCTACAGCCGCTGGAATGATCTCGCCGTGACCCGCTGGCGCGAGGACGCCACCCGCGACGACTGGGGCACCTTCTGCTACCTGCGAGACACCGAGTCGGGAAGTCTCTGGTCGTCCGCCTACCAGCCGACGCGCCGCCAACCCGATCACTACGAAGCCATCTTCGTCGAGGGCCGCGCCGAGTATCGCCGCCGCGACGAAGAGATCGATTCCTACACCGAGATCGCAGTCTCGCCCGAGGACGACGTCGAGGTCCGTCGCATCACCCTGACAAACCTCTCCGACCTCCCCCGCAGCATCGAGCTGACCAGCTACGCCGAGGTCGTCCTCGCCCCGCCGAACTCTGACCTCGCACACCCGGCCTTCAGCAATCTTTTTGTCCAGACCGAGATCCTGCCCTCGTCGCAGGCCATCCTCTGCACCCGTCGGGCCCGCGCTCCCGGTGAAAATCCGCCCTGGATGTTTCACCTCATGACGACTCAGGGAGCACCCTGCGCCGAGGTCTCCTACGAGACGAGTCGGGCGAAATTCATCGGGCGCACCCGCTCGCTCGAGGATCCCGCCGCCTTTGACGAAGTCGGTCCCCTTTCCAACACCGACGGGTCCGTCCTCGACCCCATCGTCTCGATCCGCCAGAGCGTCGTGTTGCATCCCGAGACCTCCGCCAACTGGCATCTCGTCACCGGCGTCGCCGCGACCCGCGAGGAGGCCCTGCGCCTCATCGAGCAGTACTGCGATCCCAACTTCGCGGCGCGGGCTTTTGAAATGGCGTGGTCGCACAGCCAGCTCGAGCTCCACCAGTTGCAGGCGACCGAGGCCGATGCGCAGCTCTACGCCCGTCTCGCCAGCTCGATGATCTATGCGAACCCGCTGCACCGCGCCCCGTCCGGCATCCTCACCCGGAATCGCACCGGCCAGTCGGGCCTCTGGGGTTTCGGGATCTCCGGCGACCTGCCCATCTTCCTCATGCGCATCGGCGACGTGCATCGCATCGGTCTCGTCCAGCACGTTCTCAAAGCGCACGCCTACTGGAGAGGCAAAGGTCTCAATGTCGATCTCGTCATTCTCAACGAAGACTTCTCCGGCTATCGGCAGGACTTGCAGGATCGCATCAACGGCCTCATCGCCTCGGGGACCGAAGCCCACCGCGTCGACAAACCCGGCGGCATCTTCGTGCGACGCAGCGAAGACCTCACCGAAGAGGATCGAGTCCTCCTCCAGACCGTCGCCCGCGTCATCCTCACCGACAGCGCCGAGACCCTCGCGCAACAGGTCACCCGCATCGCGCCAAGCGGGAGGAAAGTCCCGCCTTTCTTCCCGACACGGACCGCGCCGGCCCCCTATCCACCCGACGCGGGACGCCAGCAAGACCTCAGTTTCTTCAACGGCATCGGCGGCTTCACCCACGACGGGCGCGAGTATGTCATCCGCATGGGACCCGGCGAGGTCACCCCGGCCCCCTGGGTCAATATCCTCGCAAACGACTCCATCGGGTCCGTCGTTTCCGAATGCGGCGCCGCCTACACCTGGGTCGGGAATGCCCACGAGTTCCGGCTCACGCCCTGGCACAACGACCCCGTCGGCGATCCCGGCGGCGAGGCCTTTTACCTCCGCGACGAAGAGACCGGCCGGTTCTGGTCGCCCACTGCCCTGCCCGCCCGCGGGACCGGCACCTACACGACGCGCCACGGCTTCGGCTACAGCGTTTTCGAGCACGTCGAAGACGGGATCCGCACCGAGATGTGGACCTACGTCGCGACCGACGCGCCGGTGAAGTTTGTCGTAATGAAAGTGCGCAACCTCTCCGACCACCCGCGGCGACTCTCCCTCACCGGCTATTGGGAATGGGTCCTCGGGGAATGGCGCCACACCAACCTCATGCACATCGTGACTGAGTACGACGCCTCGGCCGGGGCCGTCTTCGCGCGGAACCACTACCAGCGCGAGTTCGCCGGCAAGACCGCCTTCGTCAGTGTCTCCGAGCCGCACCGTTCCGTCACGTGCAGCCGCGCCGAGTTCATCGGACGCAACGGCACCCTCGCCCGGCCCGCCGCAATGGTGCAGGCACAACTCCCCGGTTGCTCCACCGCCACCACCGATCCCTGCGCCGCCCTGCAGGTTCCCTTCGATCTCGCCATCGGGCAGGAAAAAGAGATCGTCTTCCTCATCGGCGCCGGGAGCGATGCCAACGAGGCCCAGCATCTCATTCGCCGTCACGGCACCCCCGTGAGTGCCCGACGCGCTCTCGAGGGAGTCTGGGAGTTCTGGAAACGCACCCTCGGCGTCGTCCATGCCGAGACTCCCGATCCCGCCCTCAATCTTCTCGTCAATGGCTGGCTCGAGTATCAGACCCTCGCCTGCCGCTACTGGGGCCGCAGCGGCTACTACCAGTCGGGCGGTGCCTACGGATTCCGCGACCAGTTGCAGGACACCACCGCCCTCCTCCATGCCGCTCCCTGGACGACGCGCGAGCATCTCCTGCGCGCCGCGAGCCGGCAGTTCCTCGAGGGCGACGTGCAGCACTGGTGGCATCCGCCCGGCGGCCGCGGCGTCCGCACCCATTTCTCCGATGACTACCTCTGGCTGCCCTATTGCGTGAGCCGCTATGTCAGAGCCACCGGCGACACCGGCGTCCTCGAAGTGCGGGTGCCCTATCTACAGGGACGTCCCGTCAACGCCGACGAAGAGTCCTACTACGACCTGCCCCAGCCCTCGGGCGAGGATGGCACCCTCTACGACCACTGCGTCCGGGCGATCAAGAACGGCTTCCGCTATGGCGAACACGGGCTCCCCCTGATCGGTTGCGGCGACTGGAACGACGGCATGAATCTGATCGGGGAAAAAGGCCGCGGCGAGAGTGTCTGGCTCGCCTTCTTCCTCTACGACGTCCTCCACCGCTTCGCGCCCCTCTCCCGCTCGCGCGGGGATGATACCTTCGCCGCCCTCTGCGACGAACAAGCCGCCGGCCTGCAGGAGATGGTCGAGAAGAACGCCTGGGATGGACAATGGTATCGCCGCGCCTACTTCGACGACGGCACCCCGCTAGGCTCCTCGGAGAACGAAGAATGCCGCATCGACTCCATCGCGCAGAGCTGGGCCGTGATCTCCGGCGCGGGCGATCCCGAGCGCACCCGCCTCGCCATGGCCAACGTCGATAGCCAACTCGTGCGGCGCGACGAGGGACTCATCCAGCTCTTTGACCCGCCCTTTGACAAGTCCGACCTCGAACCCGGCTACATCAAAGGCTACATCCCCGGCGTCCGTGAGAACGGCGGGCAATACACCCATGCCGCGATCTGGACCGCGATGGCCTTCGCCGCGATGGGCGACACGGAAAAAGCGTGGGAGCTTTTCCATCTCCTCAATCCCATCCGCCACGCCCTCGACCCCGCCGGGGTGGAGCGCTACCGCATCGAACCCTACGTCGTCGCCGCCGACATCTACTCTGTCGCCCCCCACACCGGACGCGGCGGCTGGAGCTGGTACACCGGCTCATCCGGCTGGATGTATCGGCTCATCGTCGAGACCCTCTTCGGTCTAGAGGTCGAGCTCGACCAGCTCCATCTCAAACCGCTCCTGCCAAAAGAATGGGACTCCTTCCGCCTCCACTATCGCTTCCGCGAGACCTTCTACCACATCACCGTCTCGCGCTGCGTCGACGGGAGTGGTGAAAAGCCCGGGCTCAAACTTGACGGCAAAACGATCCCGGGCAGTACTGTTCCCCTCATCGACGATCATCGCGAGCACGTCATCGAGCTGAGAGTGACGTGAGACTTGCCGCGATCCCATTGCCGACCCGACAAAACAACAAAGGGAACCACGAAGGGAACGAATTTCAAGAATGGGGAAACGACGGTAGACCGAACCGTCCCGGTGAGCCGACTGGGCCGGCGGATCTCATGCACCGCTCGCGGCTCGGCAACGACGCCTCGCCCTACCCCGGGAATTGGCGGAGAATGGGATTCGGCCGATTCGTTTCATTCGTGGTTCACCCCTGTCCCTTACCCCCTTCCACAGGCAACCGATTGTACCATTTTTCTCCTTTCCAAAACTCCGGCAAAACGAAACGATCCCCGCCATGACGAAAGCATTCCCCCTCCGGCTAAAGGCCCTCTTCGCAGTGGGCCTATTATTTCATCTCTTCTGCCTCTCCGGATCCGGAATCGCGCAAGACGCCCCCATCCCGGCAACCCTCGAAGGCCGAATCCTTTTCCTCGGAGACTCCATCACCCACGCCGGCCACTATGTCTCCATGATCGAGGCCACTCTCCTCAGCGAAGGCCTCGACCCGGGCAGCTTCGAGCTCATCAATCTCGGACTCTCGAGCGAGGGCGTCACTGGACTCTCGGAGCCCGGTCACCCTTTCCCCCGGCCAAATGTCCACGAGCGGCTCGACCGCGCCCTCGAAAAAGTAAAACCCGATCTCGTCTTCGCCTGCTACGGCATGAACGACGGCATCTATCACCCCTTCAGCGAAGAACGATTCGCCGCCTATCAGGCCGGGATCAATACACTGATCGATAAGGTGAAGGCGAACGGAGCTCCGCTCATTCTGATGACCCCTCCGCCTTTCGATCCCGAACCGCTTCGCGCAAAAGGCCAGCTCAGACCCGTCGATGCCGCGAAGTTCGGCTGGGTCGAGATCTACGAGAACTACGACGGCGAAGTCATCGCCCCCTATTCCGCCTGGCTTCTTGCACAAAAGGATCGTGTCCTCGGAGTGATCGACATGAGAACGCCGCTCCTCGCTTATATGCAGGAAAAGCGAAAGAGCGACCCGGCTTTCACCCTCTCGCCCGACGGGGTTCATCTCAACGAAGAAGGGCATCGCGTTCTCGCAAAAGCGATCTTCAAGGCGCTCGGAAAAGACCCCGACAGCATCGATACCATCGATACCATCGATCCGAGAGTCCTCGCCAAAGTCCACTCCCGCCAGACTATCCTGCACGATGCCTGGCTCACGCACGTCGGCCACCAGCGCCCGCAGACAAAGGCGGGCCTCCCGCTCGGGATCGCGCGTCTCGTCGTCGCATTGCCGGCGTCTGAAGTCCCCCGCATCCTTTTCAACGGAGTGGACCTTGCGGGATGGCAGGGCGATACCGCGTTCTGGAGCGTCGCCGGCGGAACCATCACCGGACGCAACACCGGACCGGTCCCCTCCAGCACCTACCTTTTCACGGAAAAACCCTATCGCAATTTCCGCCTCCTCTTTGAAGTGAAGCAGACCGTCTCCCCGGCTCATTCCACGATGCACTCCGCCATCGCGGCCCTTGGGGAACGCTTCGAAGACACCGGGGCAAATGCCTTCGGATTTCGCGGACCACTGCTCATGTTTGCTCACGACTGGGGGATCTGGGATGCCTACCGCCGCAACCGCATCGAACCGCAGGGGCAGAAGGGGACGATGAAAATCGCCTCTGAAAAAGTCGGCGACTGGAACCGCATCGAGATCCTCGTGATCGAAAATCGAATTCGTTTTGTGAACAACGGGGAACTCGTTTTCGATTTCACTGATGACGCGGCGATGCTCCAACCCTCTCCCATCGGTCTGCAACTCCACAAGAATGACAAAGCACAGGAGTTTCAGTTTCGCGGTCTCGTCCTCACCGAATCACCACAGGACACCCTCGTCACATTGCCCTGACGCTCGGGCCTTCGTGCTGCGTGGTCCGCCACTTTTGCAAAACCTTCAGCACGATACCCGCATCTGAGCGAATCCGTGAAAATCTGTGCCCATCCGTGGCGATCGAACCGAACACAGATTGGCACAGATCCGCTTTGCTCCCACAGATGAGCACAGATTCTAAAGTGTCCGGGGCCCGAAGAAGAGATCCAAATTCACCTTCCCGAAAGTCTTGCAACCGTCTCGTTCTTCATTCGGCCCCGTGTCCTGAGAGAACCCGCCGCAGCCACTCCCTCGCCACCTCTCGTGCCGGCGAGGGACGCAGCAGCCAGCCGTCGTTGTGATTGCGGAAGCCGGTTTTTAAGAAGGTGAAATCTCCTTTTACTCCGGTGGATGCGAGATACTCCCGCGTCGCCTCCACCGGGTTTTCGTGACAGATCAACTGCGGCCGTCCCCCGAGACGGTCTAACCTCAATCTGGCCGTCGCACGATCCGATCCCGCATAGGGCCAGCGCTCGCGGACTCCGTCGTAATGGCTGTAGCAGAAGAAGCCCCGCCAGAGCGAGGCGATCGCATCATCATGCAAACCGATCGCATTGCAGGCGAGCGCCCCGCGCGAGAAACCGCAGAGGACGACCCGCTCCGGATCCCCTGAGAAAAGCGCGCAGATCGCCGGCACCGCCCGCTTTGCAAAAGCCACCGTCGCGTCGGG
Source organism: Verrucomicrobiales bacterium (assembly GCA_041688355.1). Taxonomy (GTDB): domain Bacteria; phylum Verrucomicrobiota; class Verrucomicrobiia; order Verrucomicrobiales; family DEV007; genus Arctic95D-9. Next base: position 17,916 of record JBDNIL010000357.1, read on the forward strand.
TTTGTGCGCCGGAGCATCCCCCCACCACGTGATTGCGAGTCCGTCACCCGCCTCGTTGAGAAAAGGCAGGCAGACCCAGATCGCCCCCGCACCGCCGGTGAGACCGTAGCCCAGTTGACTTCCCTCGGGCCGCCCCGTGCTGACATCGCCGTATTGGTTAGTGTAATTCCCGTTGCCCGCATACTCCACGATCACCGGAAATCGTTTCTCCGGCGTCCAGTCCGCCGGTAGATAGAGCACCATTTCGGGAACCGTCGCCGGGTCGTCCGGGAGACGGAAAAAGACCCGCTTCCCCGGAGCGGGCGCACCCATGGTTACCGGCGGGATGACGAGATCGGCCGGCATTGTACTGATGTCAGGGTCTTGTGCGTGGATGGCGGGCGCGATAGAAGAGAGAGAGGAGAGAAAGAAGAGACAGGGAAACAGCACGGCGAGTGCGGTGCGGGAGAGACGGCGGAGAGGCTTTGTCGAGAGGAGTTTCATTCGGGGGGGGGGCTGGGAGGAATGGTAGAGGATAGGGAGAGAAGAGGTCGAGCGGGAATCGGGGGTGCGGGGTAACTTCACGGCGGATCAAGACTTCGGAATTCCCCGATTCTTCCCCACTGCGGACGAGCCCATGCGACTTCCCGAGAGCCGTTTGCCCCCAAGCTGTTTCCCATTCCGGAAAATCCAAGACGTGATGCAGCGCAGGGTAGTGGCAAGCCCGCACTTCCCCTTCGTCGAACTCGCTCCATCCGTCGGTCCAAGCCCCCTTCGAGGGACGGGCCATCGTCTCCTCGTTGTCTTGTCCGGTGTAGAACCACGAACGAATGGAACGAATGGAACGAATGGAACCAATGGAACCAATGGAACGAATTTTACGAAATGTTCCCGCAATGACCGCTCAAGACGCTGTCCGAAAACTCACGAAAATCTTTTCAGCGCTCGGCAATTTCGTCCTGTAGCTGGCCTCTGTGAGGCCGGAACGTTGCATCTTGGACGCACGACCGGCCTCACAGAGACCGGCTACAGGAGAACCCGGTATTCACGGCTAACGAGTGAGTCTTCCGACAGCCTCTTCAGCCTGCCTGACCATTCGACCCTCCCTGC
>JBDNIL010000358.1:0-1621 GCA_041688355.1 Verrucomicrobiales bacterium
ACCCGAACTTCGATGTCAAAAACCAGGCCGGTCTTTTCCAGGGGCACGAGGGATTTCTCGTGTTGAAGGACAAGGAGCGCGGCGGGACGCAGGAGATCCGCTTTGGCCTCGGCGAGTCGATCACGATCGAGGGTTGGGTGAAGGTGAAAGATCTCAAGAGCGGGGAGATGGACTACCTCCTCGGCAAAGGCCGTCACGGCAAGCTCGGGGCCGATCTCGGCGAGATGAACCAGAACTATGCGGTGCGGCTGAAGGGCACCGGCGGCGGAGCGGAGATCGGATTCCTCTTCACCAGCATCGACCCGGCCAACGCGAACAAGCGTGACTGGCATCGCTGGTGGAGCAAGGCGACGGTGCCGACTTCGGGCTGGCATCATCTCGCGGTCGTTTACGCTTTCGGGAAAAAGGACAGCCTGCGTGCCTACATCGACGGCAAGCCCACGGACGGGGTCTGGGACATGGGCGGGGCGACGGATCTCGGGCCGGTCACCGATGCCGACGATCTCGTGATCGGGACGGGCAACAAGCGCACGGTAGGGGAGTCGTTCTCGGGCTGGCTCGATGATCTCACGATCCATCGCGACGCGCTCTCTGCGGCCGAGTTGCAGTCACGCTACGCCTACACTCCGCCGCCGCCGGCGGTGACGAAGGAGATGGTCCCGGCCGGCGAGGTGCTCATCCAGATCAGCGAAAAGGGAGTGCCCGAGGTCAACGCGTGGCCCGAGGAACCCGAGGCCACGGAGACCTATCGCGAGGGTGTCTTCGGATTTTTCGACTGGCCGCAGAAGTACATTTCCACCGGAGTGCGTGGCGACCGGGCGATGCCCTCGCATTTCCGGGCGACGGCGCTGGTGAAGCTGCCGCAGGGGAAACACCGGCTCCTCCTCCGCAGCCGCGGAGCCTCGAGGCTCTATATCGACGGGGCGAAGCTGCTGGAGAATGAGTTCCCGAGTGAGGATACCGGCGGTCACGGTGTCGTCTCATCGCAGGACAAGTATCTCGATCTCGGGCCTGACTTCCGCTTTGCTCCTCCGGGGAACCGCGAGAACTGGTGCGAGTTCGAATCGGATGGGCGTGAGCATTTTGTCATCATGGAGACGATGGTCGGGGGTATCGCGGGCAAGAGCAAACGCCGTCCCGAGTTCGGCGAGACGGTCGTCGCGATCTCGCCCGAGGGCAGCGAGCATTGGTCGCTCCTCTCCCCCGGTAAGCGCGAGGTCGCCTACAACGACGAAGGCTGGGCCGCCTACGAGAAGGAGCGCCGCGACTGGCTCGACCTGATCAATACGAAAGCCCGTGCCGCGAAACGGGCCGAAAATGCCGCCTACTGGGCAACCCGTCGTGAGGCGGCGCAGAAGTGGCTCGCCTCGGCGAAAGCGGTGGACGTCCCCGCGCTGCCCGCCGGTTATCCCGCGAACAATGTCATCGATCATTTCATCGCCGACCGCATCGTCCGGGTCGAGGCCGAGTCCAAGGCGGCAGGGGAGGGGAAGGTGAACTACTTCGAGCAGATCGAGCCGCTCCTCGAGGCGAAATGCTACAGTTGCCACCAGGGCGGCAAGGCGAAGGGCGATCTGCGTCTCGATCAGCATCATTATGCGCTCGAGGGCGGCGAGTCCGA
>JBDNIL010000359.1:0-8337 GCA_041688355.1 Verrucomicrobiales bacterium
GCGTTCGCACCGGTGCTGTAGATCGCGCCACCATGGCCGCCGCGACCGCCATCACCGCTCGCTCCGGGGGCGAGGCCGGTCTTGCTGCCGCCACTGCCGCCGGGGCCGGCAATGTTGTAACTGAGAAGACATCGGATGAGAGTGACACTGCCCTCATTGTAGATCGCCCCGCCATGCCCTCCCGCACTTCCCGCCCCGGGGATCTCGCCATCGCTACCATTCGGTCCGGCGGGGGCCTGGCCATCCGCGAGAGTGAGCCCGACGAGTTCGAGATCGGCGTCGAGCGCTATTTCAAAAATACGACTGGCATAGAAGGCCGTGAGCGTCACGGGCATGGCGAGCGACTCCCCGTCGATGCGGATGCTCGCGGGACCGGTGATCACGAACGCCCCCGTCACCAGCTCGATCTCCGCCCCGCTGAGCGCCGCGCCGAAGGTGATCGTATCGGCCCCTGGCGTCGCGTCGGCGTCAGTGATGGCCTGACGTAGCGATCCCACACCGGTATCAGCGATGTTCAGGACGACGAAATCCGCCGCCCGCAGCGACGGCGAGGAGAGCATGAGGAAAGCGGAGAGTAAGCAGGGGAAAAGTCGATTCATCGTGAGATGGGGGGAGAGGGAGCTATGAGCATCAAAGCAGAAAGGCCGCGACACATCAAGGCCCACCCTCTTTTTTGCCGCGAACGGGCCGGACGTGACCCGATCCTATCAAAGAGCCGCGAGTTTTCCCAGCTCCATCGCGATTTTCCCGACTCCGCCGAGCAGAATCACGAGGCTGATCCACGAGAGCAGCCGGATGACCGATCGCGTCGAGGTCGGGGCCAGTCGCATCCATGGGTGAAAGAGAATCCCCAGCACGATCCCCCCGAGCAGCCCCCCGCCATGGGCGGCATTGTCGATGAACTGATTCCCCAGAGCACCGAAGATCGCGACGACGAGAGTCGACTGGATGAGGCTCGCCTGGAGATAACCGGGCAGTTCCTTCTTAAATTTTTGAGTCACGACGAGGAGAAATCCGAGGCACCCGAGAATCCCGCCCGACGCGCCAACGCTCGGCACCCCGGACCCCAGCCAGAGACTCGCAAGCGAGCCCGTCACCACCGTAAAAAGAAACACAAAACTCAGAAACGCCGGACTCACCAGCGCCACCAGCACTCTCCCGAGGGTGTAGAGCGCCATACCGTTGAAGACGATGTGGATGACGCTCCCGTGCATCAGACCCGTCGTCACGATACGCCACCATTCTCCGTCACGTAACACGCTCCCTTTCACGAGAGCGGCCGCCTCGATCGAGGGCATCGTGCCCGAAGCGATCTGCCCGACGAACACCACCACCAGCACGCCGAGCCCGAACTTCAGCCAGAGCGAAGGGCGAGTCAGGATCCAGCGGCGGAAAAACTCGAAATTCACCATGCGACGATTGAGATCCGCCACCGAGAGCTGATCGACCCGCCTCGCCCAGGCCATCACCAGCTCCACGAGAGGATGCAGGCCGTAGATCACCGCCGCGATCAGCGCGATGAATTTGAGATCGGGCACCGCGAAAGCGAGCGCGACCAATCCGGCCGTGAGCGCGAAGGCCCGCAGCAGCTTCGACCCGATCTGGCGGCGGTACTCCTCCAGCTTCACGGTCTGGAGGTGCGGCATCACGAGGGAGATCGGCACCATCTTCTCATACCACGGGAAAATGAGATCCGTCGCCGAGCCCAGCCCGGGGAGGAGCCGGCGGAAGTCGGCCTCGGTCTCGACGACGACGACCTGTCCCGCCTCGTAGCGCTCCCCGTCGATCTTCGTATTGGCCCCGACCTTCGCCCCGTAGAGGCCGACCGCGTTCTCGGGGACGGCAGTGAGGAGCGCTTCATCGCCCCAGGGCAGGCCGAGCGGCAGGACAGCGCGGAACCACACCGCACCCTGCGGCCAGAACTGCCACCAGGCGACGTCTTCCCCACCCGACTCTCCCTTGTGATGAACCTCCATTGACCACACTGTAACCGCTCGAATCCGATGAGATAGCGGCAGCTCGAGAAAAATGTAATTTTTTTACTGTTCACTGGAACATTTTTCTTGCACGAACGCCGCGCGTGAATTATTTCTTTACCTGTTCATCAGAACTATTGAATAAAAATACAACCAAATGACGAAATGATTATGAACACTGTTAAGCCAATCCTTATTGCCCTTGTCACCCTTGTTGCCATTGTTACCCTCTTCGCCCTCAACAACAATCCCCTCCGGGCGGCAGGGATGTCGAGCGCCGCGGCCCCGAAGGTGGCGGATGTGCCGAAAGCCACCGCCAAACCGGAATCCAGTACGGGTGCGAAAACGAGCAACCGGGCGAAGGCTGCTCCCCTCGCCGTCACATCCCCGAAACCGGTCGTCACCAAACCATCGGATAAGAAGCCAACTGTAGCAGCGGGCAAGAGTTCAGAGAAAAATTCGGCCAAAAGCGCTGACAAGACCCCGGCAAAGCGGGATCTCGAGCTCACCCCGACACAGGAAGACAAGCTCCTCGCCCTCCTCAATACAGGAAACACCGGTGACCTCACCGCCATCAGTGGCATCGCGGCGACGCGGGCAGAGGCCATCGTCGGCGCGAGACCGTTTCAGAATCTTCACGAAGTCATCCTCGTCCCCGGCGTAGGAGACGCGACCTTTGATCGCATCCTCAAGCACGGAAAGACGCTAACCCAGACGTCCGCGAAATCGGCCAAATCGTGATATTCTTTCCCCTATTCGTTGGTCACGCCATGCGGGACAAAGAGAGGCAGGTTCCCCGGAGCAGGGGAGCCTGTCTCTTATTCTTTGGCATGATCCCCCCGAATCGCCCGAAGGTGTCACCACCTTCGCTACGCTGGCATTCGGACGCGCAAGGCGTAGCGGAACTCGTGAGAGTTTTGTCTTTCCGCTCCCCTCACTCACGGCCGTTTCCCCTTTGCCAACTCATCTTCCCGCGCCGGATCATAGGCGGGATTGGGCTTTGGCAATCGGGCTGCGACTCGTTTGCGCCAGGCGGCGAGACCGACGCGGAGTTCGGCGGCTTTTTCGGGCTCGATGGCGGCGAGGTTGTTCGATTCTCCCGGATCAGCTCTCAGATCGTAAAGTTCACTGGTGTTTTCCTCGAAAAACTCGAGCAATTTCCAGTCGCCCTGACGCACCGCCGAGGCCGGAGTGCTGTGGTGGTAGTGAGGGAGATGCCAGAAGAGAGCCTCGCGCGGCAAGGTGGCGGTGGGATCACGTAACAACGGCACGAGGCTGAGGCCGTCGAGCGCAGCACCCGCCGGGGGCATCGCACCGGCCAGTTCGAGAAAAGTGGGGTAGAGATCGGTCGTCACCGCAGGCCGGTCGCAGACAGTGCCCGGCGGGATCGTCCCGGGCCAACTGATGATCGCGGGGACTCGGATGCCGCCCTCGTAGAGCGTCCCTTTCTCGCTCCGGAGCGGTTGATTCGAGGTGTAGCGCCGGCCCGCCTGATCGGTTTCGAGCCCTCCGTTGTCCGATACAAAAACGAAGAGCGTGCGTTCCGAGAGTCTGTTTTTGGCGAGGGCGGCGACGATGGCACCGACGCTGCGATCGAGTTCCTCGAGGAGTCCGGCGTACTCGGGCAGGCTGGGATATCCGGCCATGGGCGACTTTTCGCGATACTTTTCAAGCAACTCCGGTGTGGTCGAGAGAGGGATATGAACGGCGTAGTGGGAAATCTGGAGGACAAAGGGTCTCTCGCGGTTCGCCTCGATGAACTCGACCGCCTTTTCACCGAGGTAATCCGCCGTGCGGACGGGGCCGTCGGCGCCCGTGACGGCGGGCGGGAGTTCGTGTTTCTGGAACTCCTCCGCGACCTGCCACCCCTGATCCTGCGGACCGTATCCGGGACCGCCGAGGTGCCATTTCCCGAAGTAACCCGTCGAGTAGCCGCCCGCCGCGAGGCGCTCCGCGAAGGTCTCGACCTCGAGCGGCAGCTGCAGCGGCACGACCGGATCGATCAGTTTCGCAAAGGGCCGTCGGTGCCCGGGGATGTGCTGGGTGATGCCGAAACGGGCTTCGTGCTGACCACTCTGAATGTTCGCCCGCGTCGGCGAGCAGACTGCCCCGGCATAGAATTGAGTGAAGCGCATCCCCGACTCCGCGAGCCGGTCAAGCGCGGGAGTCTCGTGGTAGGTGTTTCCGTAGCTCGGGAGGTCTGCCCAGCCAAGGTCGTCGGCGAGAATAAGGACGAAGTTGGGGTTTTCCGGGGCGGAGAGTGCCGTTGCCGGGACAAAGAAGAGAAAGACGATGAATGATGCGTAGAAATGGCCGGCCCAATACATGGAGATACCCTGAGTCATTCTCTACCCTTGGTCAATCCCGCGCCCGCGCCCGCGCCGGAACGCCAAGTCAGCGGGGGCAAAAACGAAACGGGCGCTCCCCTTTCAGGAAGCGCCCGCAGGAACCGGATGCCTCAGTTTCCTGATCTCTCCTTCTCTTTCTTTTCTTCGTCTTCGATCTTAGCAGCGCTCTCGTTTGCTGGACGGCCTTTGACTTCCCCGTCGGGACGGCCTTTGCCTCCATTGGGGCGCGGTGCGTCGCCGGATCGTCCTTCGGTCCCTTTGCCGGGTGCTGGCTGCGGAGGACGCCCACCGGGGTTCCTCGCCTCGGGGATACGGGCCTCGGGTTGCATCCGTTCCTGATCTGGAACAGGTCGGGCCGAAGGCGTCACCGGCGGGTTGCCCCGGGGCGCGGGGGCGACCCGATCAGGCCGCATGCCCTTTTCTTCACCTTCTCGATTCGGGGAAGGACGACCCTCCTCCTGCTTGCGACCGGGTTCTCCCCCGGTCCGGCCTTTTTCCCCGGCTGCAGGAGTCGATGGTCGGTTTTCCTTTTCCTTTTCCTTTTCCGCGTTGCCTTTGCCGCCGTTTCCGCCTTTACCTCCATTGCCCGGCGAGGGCGCTTCTACGGGCATGCGGTTTGGTCGGGGAGCGGTTTCGGGCCTGTCATCGTTTTCATTCTCCTTCATTTTCCCTTTCCCCTGATTTCCGGGCGAAGGTCTGCCATCATCCTTTTCAGGTGCGCCTTTTCCTGTCACCTCACGGTTGGGGCGAGGGGCGCCGGGTTCGGGTTGACGGTTCCGCATCCCGGTTTCATTAGCGCCTTTGCCCTTGCCCTTGCCGTTGCCGGGGTCACCCGCGACGTCGGGACGATCCCCTTTTCCGCGATTCTCTTCTGCTAGGCCACTACCGGGTCGATTCGCGTTCCCGGTACGTTTCGGCAGGTCGGCGGGTGCGGGGGTATCACTCTTCATCTTCGTGCGGACCTACGCTACTTCTTCAGCTGTCCCTACTTCCCTCCAACCACGATCGACCTCGGCGTCCCGAACGCTACGGGAGAGCTTCGCGGGTTTTCCCCCGCCCCCATCGCGAAGACGAGGTGCGGCAACACTGTAGGAATCGCCATCGACTTTGGACTGGAAATAACCGTCCTGCTGCTGTCCTCCCCCGCCGTCGAAGTCTCTGCGGCGATCGAGCTTGTATCTTGAGATCGGCTCGCTGCTGCGGCGTAGTTGCTCATCATAGTCGGGTCCGCCGTTGTAGATAACGTTGTCCCGGCAGGTGATATTGGTAATGTTGGTCGTCTGATTGATGATGCTCACATTCCGGCTCCGATCGACGAAGACGGTGTTCAGATGACGTGCGCCGAAGTTGCGCCCTTCGACGAAGCGATAGCTGCCGGGGCCGATGTCGTAGTAATCATCCACCCACGAGCTGAGCCCGATGGAGACGGAAAATCGAGCCTCGGGCGGGAGCGGTGCCCAGCCGACGTAATCAGGGCTGCGACGCCACGAGACCCAGGCCGGTCCCCATTCGGTCCCGGGCACCCAGACCCAGCCGACATCCCGCATGTTGGCCCAGCGACCATAGTGGTAGACGGCCCAGCCATAGGGCTCGGCCGAGTCCCAGGTCCAGCCGGCATCGGTATAAACCCAGCGCCCGTCGCCGTAGGGACGCCAGTCATCGCCGGTGTCGTAGGGTTGCCAGACGTAGCCGTAGTCGCCGGCGTCGAGCCAGTCTCCGTGGGGTGAGAGGTTGTCGTAGAAGAACTCGACCGAAATCGAGTCCTGTCCACGGGCTGAGGGTAACGCCATCCCGAACAAGGTCGCGATAGCCAATGCTATAAGAGGGTTTTCATTAAGGCAATGCTCGGTCATGCGACCCGGCATCACCAGTGGGTGTATCCCTACCCCTCCCCCGACGCCACCAAACTCTCATGCCAGACTCTGCAGCAGCGCCGTGCGGTTTTTCAGGAGATCCTGCAGGGTGTAGCGGTCAAAGGTCTCGAGAAAGGCATCGCGCGCTTCGGCGATGACACGCTTGAGAATACAAGCCCTGACAATGGGACAATTACCCCCGTCCTCCCCGAGACATTCGACGAGGGCGAGCGACTCGGTCGTGCGAACGACCGCCCCGACATTGATTTCGGCCGGCGGCTTCGCGAGTTGGAACCCACCCCACCGGCCGCGCTTCGTTTTCAAGTAGCCGAGCTTGCCCAGATTGTGGATGATCTTCACGAGATGATTCTCGGAGATGCCGTAGGCAGTCGCGACCTCGGACACCGTAATGGTCCTGCCCGCATGCATACCGGCATAAAGGAGCGTGCGGAGCGAATAATCGGTGAAGCGGCTGAGTTCCATGGTGTCTATACGCGGGAAACGAGAGTGACGTTATCACCATCGTCGAAAAGGGCCACGATCACTCGCTCTTCATCGGAAAAGAAATGGCAAGCCCGGCGACACGGTCCTCGTTGGTGGTGCGGTTGCGGACGTGGCATTTGAGACACTCGTTCTGGAGTCGTATCATCCCCACGTAGCGATAGCGTCCCGCTTCGATCTGCTCGAACTCGATCTCCCCAGCCGCGAGAGCAGCGGCCGCCCTCTCCTCGAACCGATCTTTCGGCTCGTGATCGATGCCTTTGGTCGCATTCACCCCGAGCCAGCGGATTTCGACAGCCCAGCTCCGCGCCATTTCTTTGAAGACATCGTCGAGCGACTGAGAGGGAAGCGTACCGGCCTCATCGTCGTCGAAAAAATCGCGGTGCATCACCTGGAGCGCACCGTGGAATCCCTCGTGCATCCACCGGGCGCGGCCACGGGCATCTTCGATAGTGGCGGGGAGACTGGCTTCACGGCGAGCGGTGTCGGCCAACCGTTCCTCCGGCGTCTTCTCCACTTTTTCCGCAGGCTCGCCAGAACTGATCCCGGTGAGGCAGACACCGGTCGTAACGGCGATCACGAAGAAGGTCGTGAGGGAATGTTTCGGGAGGGTCTTGACTTTCATTTTTTAAGATGTGCCTGATTTACACCTTTAAGCAAGATCGTTTTCGCACCAGCGGAACCGCACCTTGTTTCTAACCCCATTAAAATCCCCCAGCCCATGCTTGTTAAAAAATCGCTTACCCTCGTCGCTCTCGCTCTCCTGCTCGTCTATTCCAACAGCACCGGAGAAGAGCTCAAGACACCTGTCTGTTTCTACACCGGCGGTCCCGCCAAAGCAGGTGTGACGATCAATTACGAGGGGACGAGATACGCTTTCTCATCGGAGGAAAAGAGGACCCAGTTCGAGCAGGAGCGGGCCGCGAGCCTCTACCAGCAGATCGGCGGGGCCGCCGCCCTCAATGCTGCAGTTGATCTCTTTTACGTGAAAGTCCTCGCGGATGAGCGGGTCAATCATTTCTTCGAGGATATCAACATGGAGACCCAGCACCGCAAGCAGAATGCCTTCCTCGCCGCCGCACTCGGGGCACCCGTGCCATGTTCAGGCAAGGACATGCGGGCGGCGCACGTGAATCTCGACATCCGCGAGGCCGATTTCAATGCCATCGCCGAGAATCTGCAGGCCACGCTCACCGAGTTGAAGCTCGATGAGAAATTGATCAACCAGGTCATGGCGATCGTCGCGAGCACGAAGGACGATGTCCTCAATCGCTAGTCGCAACCGTCCCCGACCGGGGAAAACGGGGCGGGCAGTCTACTGCTTTGTCCCATTCCCTTCCCCGACAAGTTCATCGAGGACAAACGCCCTGACCGGAGACTACGGCCGCGATTCATCCAGGCAACGGGAATTTCGAACCGCGAAAAATGAAACCGCCGACAGGGGTGCCCACTTGCCCCTGGCAGGTGAGGGAGCAGCCCCTCTTCCACGGGGATCTCGGGCCAGTGCCTCCCCCCGGTGCTAGCAGTCTGTCTGACTTAGAGCGTCTGAGCGAGGGAATTGGGGTTCGAGTCAGAATTTTCATGAGTTTGAGGAGTTTGTGTGAACACAAATGATGAAAACGAAGGGGAATTCGGGCCGAATCCCCGATTTCCGCAGCC
>JBDNIL010000360.1:0-6272 GCA_041688355.1 Verrucomicrobiales bacterium
GTAACTCTTGCGTAACTCTTGCGTAACTCTTGCGTAACATTTGAGGAGGAGGCATAAGAGCTCCACTTGCTGCTGCCATTGGGAGAGGCTTGCAGTCCGCCCCAATCTCGGCCAAATCGTCCAGTATCACTTCAGATAAAGGCGCTGCCAGGTTGCGAGGACGAGCAGGGACGTCAAAAATCGTGTCCTCGTTTCTGTTCTTGCCCGGTCGTTTTCGATCAGGTCGACCACTGCATCTCGCCGGATCCAGGGAAGGATGTCGCCGTCCAGCAACTGCTCCCTGAGAACGGGGCGGAGACTTTCTTGAAACCACTTTTTCACTGGCACGGGAAACCCCATCTTTCGGCGCCAGACCACCTCTTTCGGGATCCGTGCCTCCATGATTCGTTTGAGGATCCACTTGCCTTCATTACGCCGGATTTTCAAGGAGGCTGGCAGCCGGAAAGCACATTCGACGAGGCGGTGGTCGAGAAAGGGGACTCGCAACTCCACTGAGGCGGCCATCGTCATTTTGTCCGCCTTCAGAAGGAGGTCGTCCGCGAGCCAAGTTCGCATATCGACGTAAAGCATGCGCGTGAGCGGATCGCGGCAGGAGGAGACTCGCGAAAAATGGCGTTGGAAAGAATCGTCGAGATAGGTGCCGGCCGCTTCGGCGAAACCGGGATCGTAAAAACGGTCGCGGAGACCGGGCGTGAGTAAGGCGGAAGTGCCGCGGTAGCGTTGCTCCAGAGGCTGGCGCATCCAGTCTGTATACTTCACAAGCGCATCGCCACAATTCCGGTTTAACCAAGGAGGGAGTGACGGAGGCCGGGGAAAGCGGCGGTGCAGAGCTTCAATGATGAGCATGCGCCGGTAGAGTCCGTATCCACCGAAAACCTCATCGGCGCCTTCGCCGGAGAGCATCACGGTCATGTGGGGGCGCGCCGCCTTTGAGAGACCATACAAGGCGATTCCGGAGGGTTCCACGAGCGGCTCTTCCGCGTGGCTCACCATCATCCCGAGAGATTCTATGAAGCCTTCAGGCTTAAGGTCGATGAGGTTGTGGCGGCAGCCGAAGCGATCCGCCACCACCTTTGCCCATTCTGACTCACTGTCCTCCCCGGGGCGTGAGAAACCGGCGGTGAAGGTGTTCACAGGATCGACACCGCACTTCGACATGAGGGCAACAATGGCGCTGCTGTCGAGACCTCCGCTTAAAAACGCGCCGAGAGGGACGTCGCTGACGAGGCAATGACGAACTGCGTCCTCCAATAGGGGTTCCAGCCTCTCCCGTGCCTCGGTTTCCGTCCAATCTTCCGTTGTCAGGTTCGCACAGTCCCAGTAGACTCGGTCTGTCACGCCGTTCCGGTCCACCAACAGTTCATGCCCGGGCTCCAGCTTCCGAATTCCCCGAAACATGGTTTCCGGGGCCGGGACGTATCCCAGCGTGAAGAAAGCGTCCAGAACCTGGGGGTTCAGTTCCGCGCGAGCGAGGTCGAGATCAAAGAGCGGGCTGATCTCGGAAGCGCAGGCAAACTGATGGTTGGGACCGCACCAGAAATAAAGCGGCTTGATGCCGAGACGATCGCGGACAACCCAGAGGACTTCTTTCCTTGCATCCCAAAGGGCAAAGGCAAACATTCCCACGAACCGCTGGACGCACTCGGTTCCCCACTCCTCATAGGCGGCGAGGATGACTTCGGTGTCGGATCGCGTTCTGAAAAGAGCCCCCTTCGCACTCAGTTCGTCCCTGATTTGCTCGAAATTGTAGATTTCGCCATTAAAAACAAGCACGAGGGCACCTTCCCGGCGCTCCATTGGCTGGTGGCCGCCTTCCGCATCGAGGATGCTCAAGCGGCGGTGCCCCATCGCCATGACACCTTTCACCCAGACCCCGGAACCATCCGGACCCCGGTGAGCCATGCGGTCGGTCGCTCTGGCGACGAGCGCTTCCCGGTCGCCGGGAGGATCCAGGTTAAGCCATGCGAGTATTCCACACATCGATCGGTCGTTAAAAGTGGTATTTGAATTTGTATATAGAGCAAATTCAATGTTTGTAAATGGGTTTTAACGGTTACCGCGGCGGAGCGCGACTTTTCCGGGCTTGAAATTGTTCCGCCCAGAACGGAGCGACCTAGTCAATTCCATGAACTTGAATGTGGTTGGAAAGGAACGACAGCAGCGATTTCGCATTCTCGAGGGCGTCGAAGTCCCGCAGGGCACGCTCTCTTGAGGCCTTCCGTTGATTACTATGGTCTTCTTTTAGGAGAAACTCGCGAATCAAGGATTCGAGTTCGTCCACGTCGCCGACGGAAAAGAATCTCCCATTCTCGCCTTCGGAAACGGCATCGTGGTTTGGCGGGATGTCGCTCGCGATGACAGGGAGTCCGCTGGCGATGGCTTCCAATAAAACGGTGGGGGAACCCTCGATATGGCTCGGGAAGAGGAAAAAATCCGCATTCTGGTAAAAGCGGACGAGGTCGCCGAGTTCGAGGTAGGGAAAGACGCGGCAGGACGAAAAACCCGGGCAACCGGTCTGGATCTTATCTTGAATGGATTCCAGCAAAGGACCCTTGCCCACAAAGACAAAGCCAATATCGAGATCCAGGAGGCGTGGAATCAGAAGAAGAATCTCAGGAACCCCTTTCAGCGGGTGAAGATCTCCGACATACAAAACCACCGGCGTTTCCACGCGGAATCCAAATTCCTTTTTCCACCCCTCCTTTTCCTGGGAGGTGCCGGGTTGAAACAGCGTGACGTCCACGCCCAAAGGGTTGCTCCAGACCTTTTCGCGAAACTCGGGATACTCCTCCCGGATCTGTTCTGCAAAATGCGGGCCGACCGCGAAAACTCCACCTAGGGCCTTGAAAAGCCTTTCGTTGAGGCGCCGGATTTTTGGTCTCCCTTCCGGATAGGAATTGATGTCCGAACCGATGGCAAAGGTAAAGGCGGGAATGGAAAAATCTCTCCCGGTAAGCAGCGCCGCGTATCCGTCGTTGGTCAGCATGCCTCCGATGACCACGTCGAATCGGCGTTCGCGATGAAGCCGACGCAGGAGCGCACGGCTGAAATGATACATCGAGAGGCCCTCGTAGGGGCGGAACCAAGAACCCGGGGGGCGGAAGAAACGCGGGTAATAGACATCGATTCCGGACTCTTTCGAACCGGACTCCGGGACGAAGCGGTCACGGTAGCATGAAAAACGGTTGAGAGGGAAGGGGACTACCGGAACGGGCGCCACTACGGTGACCTCGACGTCGGCCGCCTGCAGTGCGAGTGCCTTGTTGCGAAAAAAGGTGCCGAGCTTTCGGTTGGCCGAATTCGGATAAAGATGCGTGAAAAGGAGGATGGACCGTGATTTCATCCAGACACCTCCCCCCACATTTCCGCGATGCCCGATTCAGCCGTCCGCAGAGGCCGCCAGCCGGTCTCTTTTGTCAGCCGCTCGCTCGAACCGTAGATGGCCGGCACGTCCGTTGCGCAAAGGCGGGAGGCATCGACTTCCACCCGGACCTGACGCCTTGAGATTCCGACAAGAAAATCGAGCAGAGTGCGGATCGGAACTGCGCGGCCGGTGGCAATCACATAACCAGGAGCGGGATCGGCAAGATCGGATAAGGCGGCGAGAGCCGCCGCAGCATCCTCCACGTGGAGAAAGTCCCTCTCGGAAGCCAGGTTTCCGGTCAGGAGCGTCCCCTCTTCCTCCAAGGTGGCGATTTGCCGCACAAACGAACCGAAGACGAGATAGTCTGGAGATCCCGGCCCGATGAGATTGAAGAGGTGGGCGACGGTAACGCGGAGTCGCTCCGGTTGAGTCCGTCGGAAATAGGAGGCGAGCTGGGTCTGCATGGCCTTTGTCAGGCCATATTGGTTGCAGGGGGCGGCCGGGGTGGACTCAGTTACCGGGAGAGCGGGCGGATTCCCGAACTCTGCGGCTGATCCAGCGAGGATGACCCGTATGGGGGCAGTTTTCTTCAGTCGGGCTGCGGCAGCGAGGACTGTCTCGGAAACCTCGACATTGTAACGGAGCATTTCACCGAAATCCAGACTGGACGAGCCCGCGAGATTCAGGATCTGATCGGGCGACTCACCCGCGATCACGTCGGCGAGCCCTTGAAGGTTGCCGCAATCCATGGCGTGGTGTCGCGCTTCACCCAATCCTGGGTCGGCGCTGCGGCCCAATGTCACCACCTCCGTCCCCGGCTGAGCGGTCAAGTGACGCACCGTGTGCCGCGCGAGGAAGCCGCCGGCTCCGATGATGAGAAAGCGGCGGCTCATGTCCGTTGGGGCAGGAATCGTTCCCGCCCCTCCTCAAAGAGACGGGTGGCCTCCTCATAGTCGCCGGCCCTGCCGATGTCCAGCCACTCGCATTTGCCTTCATGGCAATGAATCGGTGTACCGCGGTCCCGGAGATCGAGCATCATCTCGTTGAGATCGTATTTTCCCTCGCGGGGTATGACATCGAGCACTGAGCGATGCATGGCATAGATTCCCATGCTCACGGTAAAACACTCGGTTGGTTTCTCGATGTAGTCCGAAAGAAGTCCGTCTGTGACCTTGAGCACGCCAAGATCAATTTTTACCTCCTTTGTGAAGGTGGCGATTGTCACCTTGCGGCAGTCCTCCACATGGCCTCGGAACAGCTCGGCGAAATCCAGAGTGGTGAGAATGTCGCCGTTGAGCATGAGAAAATTCTCGTCGAGGCGCTCGATGAGTCTCAAGGGGCCTGCCGTGCCGAGCGGGGCATCCTCCTCGGAGTACTCGATCCGCATCCCGAGGCGTTCTCCGGCGCCGAAAAACGCACGGATGAGGTGAGCCATGTGGTTCACCGCGATCACGACTTCGGTGACCCCGTGGTAGCGCAACTGCTCAAGGACAATTTCAAGAATCGCCTTGTCGCCTACCGGTACAAGAGGCTTTGGAAAGGTGTTCGTAAAGGGGCGCAGCCTTGATCCCTTTCCTCCTGCTAGAATGACTGCCTGCATCGCAACTTCGTTTCTGGACGCTTCAGACCTGATACGAGTCAGAACGATAATGCTTGCGGTTGGACTCCGTTCGGAACCAGGCAATGGTCTCGCGCAACCCTTCCCGGAGGCTGGTGGCGGGGCACCAACCGGTTATCCGCTTCAGCTTTTCAGCGCTGCCGAGGAGACGTTCGACCTCGCTTTTTTCCGGTCGCTTTCTCAGATCGTCGCAAATAACAGATGCGCCGGGATTGATTTCCTCGATGAGCATTCCAGCAAGGTCTCCCACAGAAACCTCGGAATTGGTGGCGATGTTGATTTCTTCTCCTTCAATTCCTTCTGCTGCGGCAAGGCGGGCGAACCCCTCCACAGTGTCCCGGACAAAAACTAGGTCCCGGGTCGGGGAAAGCGATCCGAGGCGGACCTCGGTGCGTCCATCGAGCAACTGGGTGATGATCGTGGGAATGACAGCCCGGGCCGATTGCCTCGGGCCGTAAGTGTTGAAGGGACGCACGGTCGTAACGGGTAGACCAAAGCTGCGGAAGTAGCTCTCCGCGAAACGGTCGGCCCCGATCTTGCTGGCGGAATAGGGAGATTGCCCCTGCAAGGGGTGCTTCTCGTCGATCGGAACGCGCTGCGCGGTGCCGTAAACCTCGGAGGTGGACGTGACGAGGATCCTTGGGGTCCCGGCGTCGCGGGCCGCTTCGAGGATGTTGAGGGTGCCGCGGACATTCGTGTCGAGATAACTCTCGGGAGCGCTATAGCTGTAGGGAATCCCGATCAGGGCGGCGAGATGCATTACCACCCCGGCACCTTCAATGAAAGAACGGACGCTACGGGGATCCCGGATGTCCCCGTGAACGATCTCGACCGCGTCCCGGGTTTCGGGCGCAAGATCGTCGAGCCATCCGTTATGGCCGAACGCATTGTACCAGGCCATGGCCCTGACCCGGTAACCTCCTGCGACCATCCTCTCGACAAGGTGGCTCCCGATAAAGCCTTCGGCACCGGTGATGGCGACGATCTGGTCGTTCGATGCGGGCATGGGGGAAACGGTCACGATTGGGATACTCCCTCTTGCCTAAGCCCCCTTTAGTCAAGAAAAACCTCGGTCGAATTTTCAAAGGCAGGCCCGGACTCCTGAAGTTGACGCGGCACCTTTCAGGAATGAGATGATTCGGTTGTGAGATGATTTGGTTGTGTTTCGGCGACTGCGCCCTAAAATGTGCCGTTTCGAATCCCGTCCGTCCTAAATATGGCTTCACTTGGATCCCTTTTGCTTCCCAAGGCGCTCCACGAGCGCCTGCAGGTGGAGCGGTGGTATGTCCA